>NZ_JAEEVD010000018.1:0-41534 GCF_016290755.1 Lachnospira sp. | reverse complement strand
TAAAAGAGGTACTGCAGCTGCAAAATAATAAGGTTAAATGTAAAGAAGAAAAACACTGTCTTTTTTACGATCTTTGACAGGTTATCGTAGTCGATTATAGTAATTACCACAGACATAAAGGATTCGATAAAGGATGTGTATATTAGGAATTTTTCGAAAATGTATAGCTCTACCACCCCATCTTTAGCCACAAGTATTTCACCTGTTGTAAATTTAGATACAGCAAACCAAGTGTAGGCTATAGCTACAATAAAAATCATGATATTTATTAGGAAAGCGGATTTACGCCTATAAGCTGACAAAAAACTTATATAAGAAAAAAGGAGTGCTATTATAAAGAAATAAATAACAATAAAAGCAATCATTAAAGCACCAAGCAAAAGGAAGTTATCTTCTTGAAAGCTCCCAGCAGCCTTGATGATTACGATATTTATAGCATTAGCAATTACCGATAAGGTTAATCCTATAGAACATAACTTATATACAAAGGTAATCCTTGGTCTTGTAAAAAGCATCAAAATAACAATCATTATCCCAAAGGATAATGAAGCCACTTCACCAACTATATTGTATACCTCATTTGCCATAGTTCCTCCTGTAAGTAATACTAGTTAAATTAAATTGTCACGTTCAATATATAACCTAATTTTAAACTTATATAGAGCTTTTTTCAAGGGAAAAGAAGCTGTAGAAATGAGGGGGCGAAATGTATAGCCTGGGAGCTGGCGCAGGAATGCGATAAGATTAACGGTGCTAGAGGGGTTTGATTGATAATGCAAAAGGGATTGGAATTGATGATAATAGAGTAGAAAAAAGCAGGTCTTTCGACCTGCTAACTATAGTAGCGAGAGAGGGATTTGAACCCACGACACCACGGGTATGAACCGTGTGCTCTAGCCAACTGAGCTATCTCGCCATATTATATTGATAAGCTTCTACTTGGAATAGTAGTGGGGCCTACAGGGCTCGAACCTGTGACCCTCTGCTTGTAAGGCAGATGCTCTCCCAGCTGAGCTAAGACCCCAAGCTTATCGCCGAAGTGCTAAGCACTTGCGACTTGGTTAGTATATAACAATTATCTCTTTTCTGTCAAGCATTTTTTGTAATTTTTTTTGAAAAAAGTCAGTGTTTATCAATAGTGTAGGATATATAGTTGTTTTTGATTTCTATAATATAGAAAGTGTGGGAATAGGATGGAAATTAGAGGGATTGTTGAGTTGGGAGCTTGTTGTGGGACGTAGTTTACTATTTTTCTTTGTTTCTGGCACGGGATTTTACCATCAAATCTTACTTTTTTCCGGATTTGATGTATGGGGAGATTTGGAATTCCACTAATGTTGATAAAATTTCTGCGGAGCATACCATCAAATCAAGATTTTTCCTATATTGAATGAATTATGCTGATTAAATTTCATTAACTGTTACATTCAAAACTTACTTTTTCCTCTGCTTACCTGTAATTCGTATATTAACGTGATAAAGAGATTTCTTCCTATCGCTTAATACCCTACAGGTAATAACAAAGAAAGCAAGAATTAACCGCATCAGTATGTAAGCCTTACTTTATAACCTACATGCAATTCTAAGAAATCTTTTATTTACCTGAAACTGTTAAAAACATTAAACTATCGCTTTGCAGGCAAATAAGAAATTTCTCTGTGGTGCCTGTAGGCTATAGCGATAAAATTATAATAATTCTCCATCAAATCAAAGAAAATTTCTCGGTGATGGTATCTAGTTTTATTGTTGGAAGTAACTTTGACAAAACCGCCCAGATTTAAAGACGCAAGCTGGAGAAAAATTGGAAAGGTGAAAAAAGGTATAAAAAAAGAGGCGAAATCGCCTCTTTTAAAGGGTGGATGGGCCTTGGCCCACGTCCCACCATACTATTTCTCATACCTTGTATCGCGTAAACTCGATACGGGCACTGGCCCCCACATAGTGGGGTCAAGCTAAATCCTTGTAAGCTGCAAGCAGCTTACGGGCGCGTGCCCCCGCGTAGCGGGGTCAAGCTAAACTAAACATTAATCTCTGCTGTCATGCCGAGTAATTCTTTATTCTCATCAAGAATTGGCTTGATTACTTCTGATAAGTACTCATCTACCTGTTCTCTTGAGCGACCTACGTAATTGATAGGTTCCATCTTAGCCTGAAGCTCTTCCATTGTTACATGGAAAGAAGGTTCTGCTGCGATAAGTTCAAGAAGGTTATTATCAAGGCCTTCTTCCTTAACTCTTCTACCTGCGATCATTGATAATTCTCTAATCTTCTCATGCATAACCTGTCTATCTTCACCAGCCTTAACAGCATCCATCATGATGTTTTCTGTAGCCATGAATGGTAATTCTGCCATGAAGTGGCGAAGAATAACCTTGTCATAAACCTTAAGACCATCTGTAACATTAAGAAGTAAGTCAAGAATACCATCAACAGCTAAGAAGCCTTCTGGTACTGATAATCTCTTATTAGCTGAATCATCAAGAGTTCTTTCAAACCACTGTGTTGATGAAACGATAGCTGGGTTAAGTGCATCTGCAATAACAAAATCTGCTAAAGAAGCAATTCTTTCACTTCTCATAGGATTTCTCTTATAAGCCATAGCTGATGAACCAATCTGGCTCTTTTCAAATGGTTCTTCAACTTCCTTTAAATGCTGTAATAATCTGATATCATTAGACATCTTGTGTGCTGAAGCAGCGATTCCTGCAAGTACGTTAAGTACTCTTGTGTCAACCTTACGAGAGTAAGTCTGACCTGAAACTGGAACACAAGCGTCAAAGCCCATCTTATCAGCAATCTTCTTATCTATCATACGAATCTTGTCATGATCACCATTGAATAATTCTAAGAATGAAGCCTGTGTACCTGTTGTACCCTTACAACCAAGTAACTTCATTGTTGAAAGAACGTAATCTAAATCTTCAAGATCCATTACAAATTCATTCATCCATAAAGTAGCTCTCTTACCTACTGTTGTTGGCTGAGCTGGCTGAAAATGTGTAAATGCAAGAGTAGGCTGTGCCTTATACTCCTCTGCGAATTTAGCTAATTCAGAAATGACATTGATAAGCTTCTTTCTTACAAGCTTAAGACCTTCTGTCATAATAATAATGTCTGTATTATCTCCAACGTAGCAAGATGTTGCTCCTAAGTGAATAATTCCCTTTGCCTTAGGACACTGTAAACCGTAAGCATAAACATGAGACATAACATCATGTCTTACTTCCTTTTCACGCTTTCTTGCATCCTCATAGTTGATATCATCCTTATGAGCCTTTAATTCCTCAATCTGCTCATCTGTTATATCAAGTCCTAACTCTTTCTCTGTTTCTGCAAGTGCAATCCACAATCTTCTCCAAGTCTTAAATTTCATGTCTGGTGAGAAAATGTACTGCATTTCCTTACTTGCATATCTCTGAGCTAGTGGTGTCTGATAAACGTCATTCATTGTTATAAATCCGCCTTCCTTATTTTTTTCATTTAATTAATCTAAGCTATAAAATTATTAAATGAACATATTAAGTGCAATTTTTAAAGGCTTCAATCATTGAAAAAGCCCGATTGCACTCAAACGCTTAAAAGTATAGCATAGCAATTTTATAGGTGCAAGCATAAGGAAAGTTTAAATTTATTTGTTTATAACTTGTTAAATTTATACATTTATGCTATATTTAAATCAAATATAATAATTTCAAGGAGGGATATATATGATATATGTACTCTTATCAGTGCAGCAGGGATTTCAAGGGACATTTTATGATACTAGCTTAGATCCCGGAAATGATTTTCCAAAGTGGCTCTACATCGTTGGTATAGTTCTTTGGATAATATTCCTTGCCTTCTTTTTTAGATTATTATTAAAAGACATCTTTAATACTTTTTTCGCAAAACAAGTTACTGATACAGTGACAATATCAAGTGTATTTAAAGGGGACATGCCTAAACGTTCCATTATTAATAACAAGCCAGGAATCAGACGTCATTTAGCAAAAGAATTAGGCTCTGATTACGTAGAGAAAACCTTAGGATATTATGTTACATTTTACAATGCTAAAAATAAATACGTAACCTTAGAAGTACCTAAGTTTATGTTTGAAAAATTCCATGAAAAAGATACAGGAATTCTAACCTACAAAGGTGATAAATTTATAAGTTACGAAAACAAAGAAGGAAAATACAACACAATTCAATAGCAAGTTTCATAAATCATTCCATTATAAAAGCTAGGGCTTAGAAAAACACCTAAGTCCTAGCTTATTTCTATCTATTATTAGCTTTATTATCCCATTTCGCCTCTTATATCAATCTTTGGAGGTTCGATAGGATAATTTCCCGTAAAGCAAGCGTCGCAGATGTCTGTCTTGCCACCGATCATCTCAGAAAGTCTTGTAACGTCTAAGTAACCAAGTGAGTCAGCTCCTATCATCTTACAGATTTCCTCAACAGAATGACCTGATGCAATAAGCTGGTCCTCTGAAGGAATATCTGTACCAAAATAACACGGATGAAGGAAGGCTGGCGAACTAATACGCACATGAACTTCCTTTGCACCTGCTGCCTTAAGTAAACTTACAATTCTAGCTGAAGTTGTACCACGAACGATGGAATCATCAATCATGACAACTCTCTTGCCGGCAACTGCCTCTTTAAGCACATTTAACTTAACCTTAACAGAAGACTCACGTTCTCCCTGCTTAGGCTTGATAAAGGTTCTACCGACGTAGTTATTTTTTATAAAGGCATTACCATATGGAATACCTGATTCTATTGAGTAGCCAAGTGCTGCTGGATTACCAGATTCTGGAACACCAACAACTAAGTCTGCTTCCACAGGATGTGTCTGAGCTAAAATCTTACCTGCAATAATTCTAGACTCATAAACGCCCATTCCATCAATCTTACTATCAGGTCTTGCAAAGTAAATGTATTCGAAAATGCATCTAGCATGCTTTTCCTGACAAAGACTCTTATCACTAAAAATGCCTTCTGGTGTAATTGTTACAACTTCACCAGGTTCAACATCTCTTACAAATTCAGCGCCTACTGTATCAAGAGCACAAGTCTCTGAAGATAAGAAATATGTATTATCTCTCTTACCAATACAAAGTGGCTTAAAGCCAAATGGATCTCTTGCGCCAATAAGCTTCTTTGGACTCATTACTACTAAAGAATAAGCACCCTTAATTCTTCTCATAGCATTTCTAACTGATAATTCAACAGTTGGAGCATATAATCTCTCTCTTGCGATTAAGTATGCAATAACTTCTGAATCAATAGTAGTCTGGAAAATAGCACCTGTATAAGATAACTCTTCTCTTAACTCTACAGCGTTAAGAAGGTTACCATTATGTGCCATACCTAGAGTTCCCTTTACGTAGTTAATTACAAGAGGCTGTGCATTTTCACGAACAGAACTACCCGCTGTAGAATAACGTACATGTCCAACACCAATATCGCCACAAAGCTTAGAAAGATTCTCATGATTGAAAACCTCATTAACCAAGCCCATATCCTTGTAACACTTAACACCCTTAGGGCCGTTAGTATCGCCTACTGCAATACCGGCACTTTCCTGTCCTCTATGCTGTAGGGCAAAAAGGCCATAGTAAATAGTTGATGAAACATCGTGTCCATCAAAGTCATAAGCTCCAAAAACACCACATTCATCATGGATGATATCTCCTTCAAAATCGTCCTCACGATTTAGAAGTTCTTCATTCATTTTACAGACACTCTTACAATCTGCACATTTATTTTTACAAAATGTCATAATTCCTCCGATTTGATCGATCTACTTAGAGAATTCTTCTCCTGTTAACATAAGGTAAGCTTCCTTATACTTATCAACTGTCTTAGTAATTACGTCCTCTGGAAGAAGGTAGTCGCTATCAGGGTTAGCCTTTAACCAGTCTCTTACGAACTGCTTATCAAATGATGGCTGGCTCTTTCCTGCTTCGTAACCTTCTAATGGCCAGAATCTTGAGCTATCTGGTGTAAGCATTTCATCACCAATAACAACATTTCCTTCTGAATCTAAACCAAATTCAAACTTTGTATCAGCAATAATAATGCCCTTTGTTAAAGCATATTCTGCACACTTCTTATAAATTGCAATTGTTGCATCCTTAATCTTTGTTGCGTATTCTTCTCCATGACCTGGGAATGCTTTTTCGATAACTTCAATACTCTTTTCAAATGAAATATTCTCATCGTGATCACCAATCTCTGCCTTTGTAGATGGTGTATAGATAGGTTCAGGTAATTTCTCTGACTCCTTAAGACCTTCTGGTAACTTAATACCACAAACTGTACCATTTTCTTTATAACTAGCCCAACCGCTACCTGTGATATATCCTCTAACGATACACTCAACTGGTAACATAGTTAATTTCTTAACCTTCATTGTTCTTCCAACATAATCCTCATTCTGGAACTGCTCTGGCATTTCCTTAACATCTGTAGTAATCATGTGATTAGCAATAACATCTTCTGTTAAATTAAACCAAAACTTTGACATTTGAGTAAGGATAGCACCCTTATCTGTAACCTTATTCTTTAAAATATGATCAAATGCCGATATTCTATCTGTCGCCGCTATAATTAGCGAATCTCCATTGTCATAAACTTCTCTTACTTTTCCTTCATAGAGTAACTTTAACTTCTCCATCAATGTGCCCATCCTTTTCTTATAAATAATATTAATAATATAAAGACTACTTAAGCCGAATAGTCTCAATATTACGCGTCATCTATAGGTTTAGATGACTTATAATTGCTTCTTAATAGAGGCAATCACGTGAAAAATTATATAACAGCCTAGATTTAAAATCAATAGTCACTTGCTTGCAAAAGAAAGGGTGAAAGTGTATCATAAAAGTAGTTAAACTAGTTTGGAAGGCTTTAAGGGGAGCCTGTATTTGCATAAGTCAAAACCCTAATAAATATTGGAGGATTTCTTATGAACGACGGAATCGAGAAGAGACGCCACAGAAGAGTGAAAGCCGATTTAAAGCTTAACGTATCCACTCTTTTTAAGCAGAACAATGTTATGATTCAGAATGTTGATTCACCAATCCGAGTTATTAATATCTCAAAAAGCGGCATTGGCTTTGAATCAAAGAGCGTTTTCCCAATAGGATTTTATTTCAATGCTGCCCTTAGACTTGGCGAAGAAGAAGACGTTTTATATTGCGTAGTAAAAATTATTAGATGTCAGCAATTAGAAGATTCAGATAAGTATTCTTACGGATGTGAATTTGTTGGTATGTCATCAATCCTTAATTATATTTTTGAAGAATATGAAGACGAAATTGATGCTGAAAATGCTACAAATTAAAATTTAATTATAATTGATCCCTGTTTTTATAAACAGGGATTTTTTATCTACATTTTAACACATCAAAAAAGAACCCCCCGCTTAAAGCTTACGCTTTTAAAGTGGGGGGTCTTACGCTGTGTTCAAAATTGCATAGCGCGATATATTTTCATAACAATAAACAAATTAGTTATTAAGTAATTCCTTAAGTAACTGTGTTACCATACCTGGGTTAGCCTTTCCCTGCATTGCCTTCATAGTCTGACCAACTAAGAAACCAATAGCCTTTTCCTTACCACCCTTGTAATCAGCTACTGACTGAGGGTTATTTGCAATTACCTGCTCAACTGTTGCACGAAGTGCTCCCTCATCATTAACCTGCTTAAGTCCGTGTTCCTTAACGTAATCGTCTGGATCAACCTCACCATCAAAGATAGCCTCAAAGACTTCTTTAGCAGCATTACTATTAATTTCGTTCTTATCTGTAAGTTCGATAATTCTAGCAAGTGCCTCTGGTTTAAACTTAATATCTACAGGGTCTAACTGACGTTCCTTTAAGATACGCATTGTTTCTGCGATTAACCAGTTAGAAACCTTCTTAGGATTATTGCAAATAGCCACTGTAGCCTCAAAGATATCAGCTAACTTCTTAGAATCAGTAATCTGTTCGATATCGTAATCTGGTAAACCAAATTCTTCCTTGTAGCGTAACATTTTCGCATCCTTAAATTCAGGCTGCTTTGACTTTACTTCTTCTAAGAATTCTTCTGAGATATGAATTGGAACAAGGTCTGGATCTGGGAAATATCTGTAATCCTGAGCATCCTCTTTAGAACGCATAGCATATGAATATTCCTTATCATCATTCCAACGTCTTGTTTCCTGAGTTACACCTTCACCTGACTCAATTAAGTCAATCTGACGAGCGCGCTCATTTTCAATAGCTCTTTCAATAGCAGAGAATGAATTTAAGTTCTTCATCTCAGTTCTTGTACCAAATTCAGTTGCTCCCTTTTCACGTACTGAAAGGTTAACATCGGCTCTCATAGAGCCTTCCTGGAGCTTACAATCTGAAGCGCCAAGATACTGAATTGTGTTACGAAGCTTTGTAAGATATGCAACAACTTCCTTAGCTGAACGCATATCTGGCTCTGAAACAATTTCAATAAGAGGTACACCAGATCTGTTGTAATCAACAAATGATACATCCTCCCATTCATCATGAATAAGCTTACCAGCATCCTCTTCCATATGGATTTCATGGATTCTGATTTCCTTAGTAGAACCATCTTCTAATTTAATGTCCACATGACCATTTCTACAGATTGGTAAATATAACTGAGAAATCTGGTAATTCTGTGGATTATCAGGGTAGAAATAATTCTTTCTATCAAATTTACAATCTCTTGTAATATCACAATTAGTAGAAAGACCAACTGCTGTTGCGTATTCAACTACCTTCTTGTTTAAAACAGGAAGGGAACCTGGCATACCTGTACAAACTGGACAAGTATGTGTATTAGGAGCTCCACCAAATTCAGTAGAACAACCACAGAAAATCTTAGTTTTAGTTGCAAGCTCAACATGGACTTCCAAACCAATGACTGTCTCGTATTCTTTCATTTATACACCCTTCCTTTCTAAAATTTTATTTCGCCTCTTGCGCATTCATAAGCGTAAGCAGCACGAATAATATTGTCTTCTCTGAAGCAATCACCAATTAACTGTAAACCAATTGGAAGACCATTGCTTGCCTTACCACATGGAAGTGAAATACCAGGAAGAGAAGCTAAGTTTACTGAAATTGTATAAATATCAGATAAATACATTTTAATAGGATCTGCAAGAGATGAACCAAGCTTTGGTGCTGTTGTTGGAGCAACAGGTCCAAGGATTACATCGTATTTTGCAAATGCTTCATCAAAGGCCTTCTTAATAAGAGCCTTAACTCTTAATGCCTTTAAGTAATATGCATCATAGTAACCTGAGCTAAGTACGAAAGAACCAAGCATGATTCTTCTCTTAACTTCTGGGCCAAAGCCTTCAGAACGAGTCTTTTTATACATGTTATGAAGTCCATCGTATTCTGCTGCTCTATGACCATACTTAACACCATCAAATCTCTCTAAGTTAGATGATGCTTCTGCAGCAGCAATTGTATAGTAAGTAGGAATTGCATAGTCTACAAGACTTAAATCAAACTCTTCTACAATAGCGCCTTTTTCTTCTAAGACCTTAGCTGCCTTAAGAACTGCTTCTTTAACTTCTGGATCAAGACCTTCTCCAAAATAATCTCTTGGAATACCGATCTTCATGCCCTTAACGTCGTCAACTAAGCTGTCGGCGAAGTTATATTTTTCACGACCAATAGAAGTTGAGTCCTTGTCATCCTTGCCTGCTATTGCATCAAGAATTAAGGCACAGTCAGTAACGTCCTTAGTTAAAGGTCCAATCTGATCAAGTGATGAACCGTAAGCAATAAGACCATATCTTGAAACTGTTCCGTATGTTGGCTTTAAACCTACTACACCGCAGTAACCAGCTGGCTGTCTAATTGATCCACCTGTATCTGAACCAAGTGCTGCAAATGCTTCATTAGCCGCAACTGCTGCAGCGGAACCACCTGAAGAACCACCAGGTACATGTTCTGTATTTCTTGGATTCTTAGTAGCACCATAGAATGATGTTTCTGTTGTAGAACCCATGGCGAACTCATCCATATTTGTCTTACCAATAACTACTGCTCCAGCTTCTTCTAGCTTAAGTACAGCTTCTGATGAAAATGTAGGAACAAAGTTTGATAAAATCTTAGATGAACATGTAGTAAGCATATCCTTAGTACACATGTTATCCTTAATAGCCACAGGAACACCAGCAAGAGGGCCTGTAAGCTTACCAGACTTAATGTCTTCGTCTGCCTTTTTAGCCTTAGCTAGGGCAGCTTCTTTATCTACTGTAACATACGCATTAATTTCAGATTCAGAACTTTCAATCTGCTTAAGAACAGCTTCCATAGCTTCAGTAGCTGTAGTTTCACCAGACTTAATAGCAGCGGAAAGTTCGTGCGCTGTTAAATTAAGTAAATCCATATTTTTCCTTTCTTGAAACAATGTTGTTAAGCTTGCGTGCGAAACGGTGGGCGCCTGCGTCGTCTCTATTCCTTCTTAAAAAACACGCTTTCGCTTGCTGTAGCTCGTAGCGCTAGTAAATTTTCTTTATCGCTTACGCTCTAAGAAAATAACTAGCGACGGCTACAGGACAGTTTTTACAAAGGATAGAAACCTCCGCAGGCCACATCCCCGAGACTTCACGCATCCCTTAACAAAAGCTTTCAAGCTTCTCGTTTCACTTTATATTTTATGATTCAACGGTCTTAGGAACTATAAATCCTGACTCATTATGTTCTGGTGCATTCTTAAGTGTAGCCTCGCTACCATCACCATTAGTTACAACATCTTCTCTCATTACATTGTTAACTGGGAATACATGCGACATAGGCTCAATACCTGTAGTATCAAGTTCACCAAGCTTGTCAATGTAATCAAGCATATCTGCCATATCCTTCTTAGCAGCTTCCTTCTCTTCATCAGAAAGTTCAAGCTTAGCTAAGATACCAACGTAATCAATAGTCTCATCACTAATAACATTAGCCATAAAAAGTTCCTCCTTTCAAAATCTAAATCAACTAAGGGAAGCACACCTCCCAAATATATCAAATCAAAAGCTATGACATATCCCGTCTAAGCTAGCATATTCAGCCAACCAGCGAAGCGCTTTTGGCGTCCGTCAGTTCAAAGCCCTCCGGCCTCTCACACCCTCCGGCAGCACTAACATAGAGGCTCGGCACCCCTAGCCCTACGGGATTAAAAAGCATATCGGTGGTTTTGAGCAAATGAAGTAGTCTTTCTAAAAGACAATTCTAACCGCGTCGGTAGTTAGACTTTTCAAGCCTGAAAGGCGAAGAAAAGTCTTATCTACCGCTACGTGGTTAGCTTAGCGAGAGCGTGTCTTTTAAAAGACTTGCTTCATTTGCTCTCCCCCCGTTTGCTTCCTTTAATCTCTTACCTTTATATGTACCTCACGTAACTGCTGCTCTGTTACCTCATTAGGAGCACCACACATAAGATCCTGTGCTGTACCACTCATTGGGAAGGCAATAACTTCACGGATATTTTCTTCATTACGAAGTAACATAATCATTCTATCAACACCAGGTGCCATACCAGCGTGTGGAGGTGCACCAAACTGGAATGCGTTGTAGAGGGCTCCGAACTTAGCCTTTAATACTTCTTCATCATAACCAGCAATTTCAAATGCCTTTACCATGATTTCCATATCGTGGTTACGTACAGCACCTGAAGAAAGCTCGATACCGTTACAAACGATATCATACTGGTAAGCTAAGATATCAAGTGGGTCCATAGTCTTAAGAGCCTCTAAGCCGCCCTGTGGCATAGAGAATGGGTTATGTGTAAATCCAATCTTCTTAGTTTCTGGATCTCTTTCAAACATAGGGAAGTCGTTAACATAACAGAATCTGTATGCATTTTTCTCAATTAAGTCTAACTTCTCACCTAATTCATTTCTAATCTGACCTGCAAAGAATGCAGCCTTCTCTTCCTTATCAGCCATAAAGAAGATTGTATCGCCAGCTTCAAGACCAGCAAGTGTAAGGAATTCCTTCTTTAATTCATCTGGGATGAACTTATCAATAGGTCCCTTGTAAGATAAATCTTCCTTAACTTCTAAGTAACCAAGACCGCCCATACCAATGCTTGTAGCGAACTTAAGTAACTTTTCATGGAAGCCCTTAGACATATCTGCATGAACCTTAATAGCTCTTACAGTCTTACCAATAAATGGCTTAAATGTACACTTCTGGAAGAAGTCAGTAACATCAATAATTCTAAGTGGGTTTCTTAAATCTGGCTTATCTGAACCAAATTCAAGCATAGCCTGCTTATAGCTAATTACAGGGTATGGAGCCTGTGTTACTGTATAACCTTCTGGAGCAAATTTTTCAAATGTTGCTGATAATACTTCTTCACCAACTCTAAATACATCTTCCTGAGTAGCAAAACTCATTTCGAAGTCTAACTGATAGAATTCTCCTGGTGAACGGTCAGCTCTTGCATCTTCATCACGGAAACATGGAGCAATCTGGAAATACTTATCAATACCAGAAACCATGAGTAACTGCTTATACTGCTGTGGAGCCTGTGGGAGAGCGTAGAACTTACCCTTATATTTTCTTGATGGAACAATATAATCTCTAGCACCTTCTGGAGATGAAGCGCAAAGGATTGGTGTCTGAATATCAACAAATCCCATCTCTGTCATCTTAGAACGAAGGAATGAAATTACCTGTGATCTAAATAAAATGTTATCCTTAACCTTTTCATTACGAAGGTCTAAGTATCTATACTTAAGTCTTACATCTTCTCTAACTTCTTTTGAAGTCATAACTTCAAATGGAAGCTGCTGGTAAACCTTACCAAGGATTGTAATCTTCTTAGCTTCAAGTTCGATTGTACCTGTAGGAAGCTTTGGATTGTATGTCTCCTCATCTCTCTTCTCCATGATACCTTCGATGCAGATACACTCTTCCTTGTGGATACCCTCAAGAAGTGCTGTGTCTCTTAATACGACCTGTAAAACGCCGTACATATCTCTTAAATCGATGAATGAAACTCCACCGTGGTCACGGATGTTCTCAACCCATCCTGAAACCTTTAATTCTTTTCCAATGTCTGATTCACTAACCTGAGAGAGGTTAACGTCTCTGTAAATGTTACTCATAATTTCTCCTTTCTTCTAAGCCTAAAGGCCTTTAAAACATTCTTATGCAAATGTGCTTCTTCCGGAAAACACTAGGCTAAATCCTAGTCTGACTATTTATTAAAGCTAAATTTAATAAAAAAGCCCCGGAAGTCTCTTAACTTCCGGGGCGAATTATCTAATAATCCGCGGTACCACCCGCATTTGAATAAAAGCAACAAGATAAGTTTATCAAGCTTTTACTCCTCATTAACACTTAACGCGTGTAACGTAATATCCTACGCTTAAAATAATCTAGAATTAACTTTCTAATTTCTTCTAACTTTCAGATATTCAACTCCAGAGTGTTCCTCTTAACAATTCCTTGCGTGCGCTTTCAGTCGATGACGCCACTTTCCTGTCAAGTTCCATGAAAAGAAGTCTCCTTCATAGTCTTTAGCTGATGCTTTCACATCTATTAAATTAAATCAATAACTATTAAAATTAACAGTTATTAACTTTGAAAGTGTAACATAATTAGTTGTAGAATTCAAGTTTTTTGTTTTACCAATTTTCCTACAAGGTATACAATATTAGCATAAATTTAGGAGGCTATTATGGACATAAAAAAACTAAGAAAAATCTTTTTTTCAACTCTTTATCTTAGCAGCTTCACCTTTGGCGGCGGTTATGTAATAGTTACTTTGCTTAAGAAGAAATTTGTTGATGAATTACATTGGATAGACGAAAAAGAAATGTTAGATTTAGTGGCAATCGCCCAGTCATCTCCTGGAGCAATTGCTGTTAATGGTTCAATTGTGGTTGGTTATAAGATTTGTGGAATTCCAGGAATTATCTGCGCAGTTCTTGGTGCAATTATCCCACCTTTTATAATCCTAAGTGCTATTTCCGCTTGCTATACCGCTTTTAAGAACAACACAATAATTAAGTCCTTACTTCTTGGCATGCGTTCAGGCGTTAGTGCCGTTATTATTTCAGTGGTTTATGACATGACTAAGGATGTATTAAAAGAAAAGGATATTAGTAAGATTATAATTCTTATTGCCAGCTTTATAGCTAATTATTACTTCGATGTAAATGTTGTAATTATAATCCTTATTGTCATTGCCTATGGTCTTTGCAAGGCATTTATAAAGAGCAGAAAAAATATTAAGGAGGCTTCTAAATGATATATTTTCAATTATTCCTAGCATTTTTACAAATTGGAGCCTTTAGTTTTGGTGGCGGTTATGCCGCTATGCCCCTTATTCAAAGTCAGGTTATTGATAAATACGCTTGGCTAAGCACTAGTGATTTCTCTGATTTAGTCACAATTTCCCAGATGACGCCAGGCCCTATTGCTGTAAATGCAGCAACCTTTGTAGGTAATCAGGTGGCAGGTATTCCTGGAGCAATTGTTTCAACCCTTGGAGTAATACTTCCTTCTTGTATTTTTGTTACTTTACTTGCTTGGTTATATGTTAAATACAAGAACCTAAAGCCTCTTCAAGAAGTTTTATCTGCGCTAGCTCCTGCAGTAATTGCTATGATTTTTACCGCAGGTTTAACTATCTTAGTTCCAACAGTAGTTCCGAGTGGCTTTGCAAATATAGCAACAGATGTAAATATTAGAGCCTTTGTGTTGTTTTTAGTTGCCTTCTTCGTACTACAAAAATATAAAACTGATCCTATTCTTGTAATGGTAGGCTGTGGCGTAGCAGAACTTATAGTACAGTTTGCAACTTCTAGTTTGTAATTCTAAATTCACTTGACTCTTGCACTTTCCCATTAATGTTATGCATAGATAAAAAGAGCTATCTCCAATTCAATAAGAAGATAGCTCTTTACTTTACTAGAATATTAAATTAATTAGCAATATCTTGCTACAATCTGATTAATAAGCTTTCCATCAGCCTTACCCTTAAGTGCTGGCATTACTGACTTCATAATCTGACCCTTGTTCTTAGTTGCAAGTACTTCAGCAAAATCCTTCTCAAGTAAAGCAACAATTTCTTCTTCTGACATCATCTTTGGAGCATACTCAGCAATAATGTCATATCTTAACTTATATTCCTCTAAAAGATCTGTTCTGTCAGCTGGACAAGAATCAACCTGCTCTTTAGCTGTCTTTAATTCCTTTAAAACAACCTGATCAACAATATCTTCAGTAATGTTATCTCTGCTGCCATTATCAATTGCATACTTCTTAACTGCACCAATTAAAGATGAAATAGCTTCCTTTCTATCCTTTTCATGAGCCTTCATAGCTGCAATCATATCTTTTTGTAATTTTTCTAATGTCATAAAATCCTCCTTAATCTAGGTTAAAATTCTTTTTAAAGTAACCGTTAGCCATGCATTTTCTTAAGTCATCAATTAAGATAGCTAAATACATTTTCATAAATAATGACTAACGTTCCTTTAGAATTCTTCTTTATTTATAGGAGTTACAAAATTAGCTATTCATTATCTGAATAGCTAACCTGTAATTTCTATCATTATAAAATTAATACATCCTTAAAGTAAATCAATTACTTTGTAAGCTGGTAGAAACCAACCTTCTTATAAACCTTACGAAGAGTCTTCATAGCAATATAGCCAGCTTTCTCTGCACCTTCCTTATATACATCATTAAGGTAGGCCTTATCTTTAATAAGTCTTTCTGACTCTTCTCTAATAGGACGGAGATGTTCAATTACTGCTTCACCAACAGCTGGCTTAAACTTACCATATCCAAGGCCATCAAATTCCTTTTCAATTTCTTCAAAAGTCTTGCCTGTAACTGTTGAGTAGATATTCATAAGGTTAGCCACACCCGGCTTATTCTCCTTATCGTATCTTACGCAATTCTCTGTATCTGAATCTGTAATTGCCTTCTTAAACTTACGAGCAATTGTATCAGGATCATCCATGATAAATACACAACCATCAGGGTTAGACTTACTCATCTTATCTCCTGGTGTATTAAGGCCATAGATTCTAGCACCAGTCTTAGCAATAAGTGGTTCTGGTATCTTAAATACATCACCATAAATACTATTAAATCTCTGAGCAATATCTCTACAGATTTCAACATGCTGCTTCTGATCTTCACCTACTGGTACGTAGTCTGGCTGGTAAAGTAAAATATCTGCTGCCATAAGTACAGGATATGTAAATAGACCTGCATTGATATTATCCTTATGCTTACTAGACTTATCCTTAAACTGTGTCATTCTTGATAGTTCGCCAAACATTGTGTAACAATTAAGTACCCAAGCAAGCTGCGCATGTTCTGGAACGTGAGATTGTAAAAACAATGTATTCTGTTCAGGGTCCAAACCACAAGCAATATACTGTGCTAACTGATTAATAGATCTTTTTCTTAAATCAGCGGGATTCTGACGAACCGTAATTGTATGTAAATCAGCCATGAAATAGAAGCAGTCATAGTCGTTAACTCTGTCTGACCAATTCTTAATGGCTCCTAAATAATTACCTAAATGTAAGTCGCCGCTTGGCTGGATGCCTGATAGCATTCTTTTCTTCTCTTCCATAACTTTCCTCCTGTTTTTAGTCTTATTATTGGTGTGAAAATGTATCTTTATACACCATGAATACGATTTTACCACACTTCTTTAACTTATTAAAGTGAAAATTTATATTCCTTATATATTCGTTTTATCCCCTAGATTTGTTATAATTAGAGGAGAATAAATTCTATTATTTTGTCGTTTTATTACAAATTTATAAAAAGAGGAAATAACATGTTAACTAAGAAAAATCAAAACACATCTACTTGTTTAAAAAATCCTAAAAACGGCAATACAATAAGTTTAAAGCTACGAATTCGCAACTTTATCTTTATTAGTTTTGCCGCTGTAATTATGGCGCTTAATATTAAGATATTTGTGCGCAACGCCAACACCTTCCCAGGAGGTGCTACAGGATTAACTCTTTTAATCCAGCAAATCTTTTGGCAGTTTTTTAATATTAAGGTTTCCTACACCATAATTAACCTGCTTATAAACGCAATTCCAGTCTATATAGGCTTTAGATACATCGGTAAACATTTTACAATTCTATCTGTGTATATGATTATTATAACTAGTGTACTAACAGATTTACTTCCAGCCATTAAAATCACTGATGACATATTACTTTTAGTTGTCTTTGGTGGAATCATTAATGGTGTAGCCATAAGTATATGTTTACTTAGCGGGGCCACTAGCGGAGGTACCGACTTTATTAGCATTTTCATATCAGAAAGAAAGGGGATAGATTCCTTTAATATAATTCTGGGCTTTAACACTGTGATTCTTACCATAGCTGGCTTCCTTTTTGGTTGGGACAAGGCCATGTATTCCATTGTTTTCCAGTATATATCAACTCAGGTGCTTCATCTCCTTTATAGAAAATATCAGGAGACAACCCTTTTTATTGTCACTAATAAACCTAGAGAAGTGGTGGAAACTATTGCTACCATTAGCGGTCACAGCTCCACTATTCTTGAAGGGGAGGGGTCTTATGAGCACTGTGAGCGAAATGTGGTCTATTCCGTAATTTCATCACAGGAGAGTTCTCATGTGGTAAAGGCCGTTAAGACCACTGATCCTAAGGCTTTTGTAAATGTAATGCGTACCCAGCAGGTGCAGGGCCGCTTCTACAGACCAAAGGAGTATTAATACATTTTCATAAGAAAAATAATAAAAATATAAGAAAACGATAAATTAAATTTAGAATTAATTTTACTAATGGGAGGGATTATGAGAGATTATGTAATGGCTCTAGACCAGGGAACTACTAGTTCTCGCTGTATTATCTTTGACAAGCAAGGTAATATTATTTCAAAAGAGCAAAAAGAGTTTGAGCAAATTTACCCAAAGCCAGGTTGGATTGAGCACAACCCTATGGAGATTTGGTCCTCACAGTTAGGTGTAGCAATGGAGGCACTTTTAAAGGCGGGTCTATCCTACAGAGACATTGATTCCATTGGAATCACAAACCAGAGAGAGACTACAATTCTTTGGAACAAAGAGACGGGAATTCCTGTTTATAACGCCATTGTTTGGCAGTGCAGACGTACCGCTCCAATTATTAATAAGCTGGTGGAAGACGGGCTATCTGACTATGTTACAGACACAACTGGCCTTATTCCAGACGCTTATTTTAGCGCTTCTAAGATTGCTTGGATTTTAGAAAATGTGCCTACAGCAAGAGAGCTTGCTAATGCAGGTAAACTTCTCTTTGGAACAGTGGATACATGGCTTGTTTGGAATCTTACTAAAGGAAGGGTTCACGCTACGGACTACACTAATGCAAGCAGAACCATGCTTTTTGATATTCACAAGCTAGATTGGGATGAAAAGTTACTTGACTACTTTAAGATTCCTAGAAGCATTTTGCCAAATGTAATGCCAAGTAGTAACCTTTTTGGCTACACAGATACTACGGTTCTTGGTGGTGAGGTGCCAATTTGTGGTATTGCAGGTGATCAACAAGCTGCCCTCTTTGGACAGTGCTGTTTTGAAGAAGGGGAGGCAAAAAACACCTACGGTACAGGCTGCTTCCTTTTACTTAATACTGGTAAAAATGCAATTAAGTCCAAAAATGGCCTAGTTACCACTATTGCAGCTTCTACTTCAGATGAAATAAATTATGCCCTTGAAGGTTCAGTTTTTATCGGCGGTGCAGCAATTCAGTGGCTACGTGATGGCCTTCGTATGATTAAAACTGCTGCCCAGTCAGAGGAATATGCAGATGCTATTGAGGACTGTGAAGGAGTGTATTTTGTGCCAGCCTTTACAGGACTTGGAGCTCCTTATTGGGACTCTGATGCTAGAGGTACTTTCGTGGGACTTACTAGAGGCTGTCAGAAGGAACATTTTATTAGGGCTACTCTTGAGGCAATTGACTATCAGGTGGCAGATGTCTTAGAGGCCATGAAGGAAGACAGTGCTTGTTCTCTTAAGGCCTTAAAGGTAGATGGTGGCGCTGCTGCCAACAACTTCCTTATGCAGTTTCAGGCAGATATCTTAGGGGTTGAAGTTCACAGACCAAGCTGTATTGAAACAACAGCTCTTGGTGCTGCTTATCTTGCTGGTTTATCCACAAAGTATTGGAAAAATAAGGAAGATATTAAGAATAATTGGAAACTTGCTAAGAATTTCAAATCTAACATGGATGATAATAAAAGAGAGAAACTTCTTCGCGGCTGGAAGCGTGCTGTTAAGTGTGCTAGAGTCTGGGGAGAAGAGGCAGAAAATGACTAAATAAAAAATAATAAGCAATTAATAAGCCAGCTAAACGTTGTAGATTTATTCGGGGTAAAAGCTCCGAAGAAATACTTGTTTAGCTGGCTTATTCTTATTTTGTCCTACATTTATAAAATTTTTTATTATCTTTATCTTTTAGCTAACTTACGACCTTAGCTTTAGTCTTGCCGCCTTTTCTAGTTTACGCCTATCAATTTCCTTCTTTAAGGCTAGGTTAGTAATTACTGCAGATATACAAAGGGTAATATACCAAACTGTATTTGGCTTATCACCAGTTTGAGTTGTAGCTAGGCCAACAACTACATATTTTGCATTAGCAGAATTTCCATCGTATGGCACTCCTGAAACTCCTGAGGTTTTTGAGGCTGTGCCTGAACTTCCTGAACTAGAAGAGCCTGAGCTACTAGAGCCACTAGTTCCACTTGAGCCTGAGCCAGATGAGCTAGAGCTTCCGGAATCTGTGCTTGAACCTGAATCTCCTGAAGATGAGTCACCAGAACTTGAACCTCCGGAATCTGTACTTGAAGTATCTGCATCTTCTCTATAAATAAGTCCCATTAAACAGAACTTATCAATACTAATTGTCACAGTTCCATAAGTACTATCTGTATCTGAATAGCTTTGAGCGTATTTATTACCATTGTCGTCCTCATGGGCAGCTACGATTCTAAAGCCTCTATTTGAAACCACCGTAATTTCAGATGGTATTGTATAGCAAAGGTTAATAGCAGTATCAAGGCTTGTTAATTCCTCGGTCTCTGTAGTGCCGCTAGTATAATTAAGAGTTCTATATACGTCTGTGTTAAAGAAGTGAATATTTTCAGTGTAATTAGAATCTCTCATATTAAGTAAGAGCACGCTGTCGGTACTTGTAATACTCTGATTATTTGGTGAGATTACAATCTCAATTACCGCTCCTAAGTTACCAGCATACATTTCCGATACTTCTGATACTGAAAGGGCACCTGCAATAATATTAGCCTTCTCTTCATTAGTTAAGCTATCAATTCCCATATCAGAACTGCTAGTAACCACTACGTCTGAATCACCATCTGTTACTGATTCAATAACAGCTTCTGCTTTATTACTTCCTTCAATCTTTTTATAAATTGCATATAAAGTTACATTTTCAGTAACAGTAAAGGAAGTTAAGGCTTCTGTTGCATCCCTATTAGTGTTCCAGCCTAGGAAAATGTATCCATATCGGCTAGCTTCCACGCTTAGGTCAGCTTTTTCCCCATCTATTGCTATAAGGGAGCTAGTATCTGATGTACCACCGTTAAACTCTGCATTATAGGTTACTGTGAAACGCTTCTTTATAACCGTTACTGTTATTGTATCTGAAACACTTGTATCTGCATTAGATGTAGCTGTAATTACTGTAGTTCCAAGGGCTAGCGCTTCAACTCTACCATGGTCATCTACCCTTGCCACATCTTTATTACTACTTGTCCAAGTAAGACTCGTATCTAGGGAATCCGATGGTGTAATAGTCGCGTCAATATAATCTGCGCTTTCAATCTGAATACTTATATCGTCCCCTAAATCTATAGCTGTTGGAACCTTTACCTCATAAATTGCATAGAGGGTTACAGGCCCTGAAACCACTACTGAAGTTAGGGCTTGTGTTGCGTCTGGATCTGTATTCCAACCTATGTGATAGTAATTATCTTTATAGGCTGGTACTGTTAAATCTGCCTCATCTCCGTAAGATATATCTTCCTCGGTAATATAGCTTGTTCCACCATTCCTCGTTGCATCATAGGTTACTGTATACATTTCATCTTCTACTAAGATTACACACTGAGCATATACATTAGTTCCTGCATTAGCTTTAGCTGTAATTACACAGGCACCTTCTGATACACCAATAACAACACCCTCAGAGTTCACTGTTGCTACATTTGTATTAGAGCTTGTCCAAGTGACGGTATTATCATCTACAAAGGTTGGTGTTACTGTTGGAGTTATGGTAATTGTCTGTCTTTCCATTAAGGTCTCTGAAGTCTTATCAAGTTCTATCTTTAATTCTGTAAATATAGCATACAAAGTTACATCTGTTGTTGGAATATACTCTGTTAAAACCTCGTCTTCGCTAGCCGTAGCTGATAATGCCCAACCTACAAAGACATAGTCTGTTTTAGATGCCACTACATTTACTAGGGCTGAAGTTCCCTCTTCTACCTCTAGACTATTATATTCAGCCTCACCGCCGTTAGTTTTAGCATCATAGGTCACTGTATAATAAACTGGCTCTACAGTTAAACTACAAGTTGCTGTAAGACCTGCCACTGCATTAGACTCTGCTGTAATAGTTGCAGTTCCCTTTGATACAGCTGTGATAGTTCCGCTTGAACTAACAGTTGCAACCTCTTCATTACTTGAATACCAACGAACCCCTGTATCAAGAGCATCTGTTGGAGTTATAGTTGCCGTTAATGTTTCATTAGTTCTAACTGTCATAGTCAGACTATCTTTATCTAAGCTAATATCTGTTGGCACAATTGCCTGATATATTGCATAAAGGGTTACTGCCTTAGTTACAGAAAGACTAGTTAAGCCTACTGTAGCATAAGGATCTGTATTCCATCCTAAAAATTTATAATGTTCCCTTTCTGCAGTAAATGAAAGGTTAGCTTCTGTCTCATACTCTACATACTCTTCACTAGCATCTGTAGTTCCACTTCCTGCATTATAGCTTACTAGGTAGGCTAATGGTTCTACTATAATGGCACAAGAGGCAAATACAGTTCCATCCGCATCTGCTATGGCATTAACTACTGTTTCTCCTCGATGAACTGCCGTTACTTTACCATTTTCATCCACTGTTGCTATACTTGTATCTTCTGATTCCCAGTGAACCGTTGAAGGATTAGCATCTGTAGGACTAAGGGTTGCAATAATTGTTGAACTTTCTCCCTCCATGAAAGTAATGCTAGTCTTATCAAGAGTTACCTTATATTCTTCATAAACTGCATAAAGAATTGTAGAACTTGTTGGCATTGTAAAGCTATCTAGAGCTTGTGTTGCTGTAGCTGTGGTTGCCCATCCTCTAAAGATAGCACCTTCCTTTGCTGCTGTTACTGTTAAATCTACGTTATCTCCTGCTGCAAATTCTTCTGATGTGATGTTTGACTCTCCACCATTTGCATCGTAGGTAAGAGTATATCTAACTGGCTCTACAGTTACTGTACAAGAAGAGGTTTCATCTGTACCTGCTGTTGGTGTACAAGTAATTGAGGCACTACCTTCTGCTACTGCTGTAACTACACCGTTTTGATCAACAGTTGCAACAGCTTCATTACTACTTACCCAAGTTACAGACTTATCACTTGTCTGAGATGGTGTTACTGTAGCTGTAAGAGTAGCTGTATCTCCTTGTGTTATTGTAAGGCTTGTCTTATCAAGAGTTACCTTAATTTTCTCAAATACAGCATAAAGTTTAGCATTTCCTGTAGCATAGTAAGGAGCGGTAATTCCAGTGGTTGCAGTAGTTGAAACTGCCCAACCTATGTGAGTATAACCTGTCCTTGTAGCTTTATAACCATATGTTGATATATCTATTTCGTCTCCATAAATAAGACTTTCTGAAACAGTAGCCTCATTACCTCCTGTAGTTTGTGCATCATAAGTAATAATACACTGTGCTCCTGTAATGTTTAAATTTACTCTAGCAGATACTTCTTTATAACTTGTATCTGTTGGAGTGGCAGTTACTGTAATATAGACCCCTGTTGTTCCTCCTGAACCTGACTGCATTACCAACTGTCCATCGCTTATCTTTGCAGCGCTGGTATTAGAGCTAGTATAAGATAAGGTATATTCTGGTACATGGCTAGTTGGTGAAACTACTGTTGTAAGATCAATTACCTGATTTTCTGCAACTGTCATAGTTGTACCACTAACCACATTATTTTCATCATCATAAACTGTTACAGCCATTTTCTCATAAATAGCATAAAGAGTAATTACGTCACTAGTATTAGCAAGACTATCTACAATGGTAAGATTATCTAGAGCACTAGTAGCATCCCTATCTGTATTCCAGCCTATAAAAATCATGTTATTTCCAGAGGAAACATAATCCTGTGCCTTAACGCTATTTGATAGATTAATGGTCTGTGCTTCTGTTACTGATACAGAACTTGTAGCTGCTCCACTTTCTAGCAAGCCCCCATTAGTTTCTGCATCATAAGTTAAAGTATAATATCTTGGTGTAACTGTTACGATACAAGTAGCAGTTACTGGTGAATCTTCATTTGCACCATCAGCAGTTGCAGTAATTGTTGCAGTTCCTGGATAAACTGCAGTTATAAGACCTTCGTCATTGACTGTAGCAATACTTGTATCACTACTTGTCCAAGATACCGTTTGAAGGGTTGCATCTGAGGGTTCATAACCCGCAACAGAAAGAGAGGCTGTACTTCCTGACTCTACAGAAAGAGTGGAATTACTAAGGGTAATAGATGTTACAGGTACATAAAAGATTGCATAAAGTCTGGTATCTCTTGCAACTATAAAGCTTGATAGCGCTGTTGTAGCTGCAGCGTTTGTATTCCAACCAAGGAAATTACAACCTGATCTAACGGCAGATGGTGTTAGGTCTGCTAAGTCACCTATATCCACTGTAGCTGTTGTGGCATCTGTAGCACCACCATTAGTTGTGGCATCATAAGTAATATTTGCCTGAGTTTCTAGATTATCCTTATTCTCATCTACAGTAGATGATGAATAAGTATTAACCGGGATAACAAGACTATAACTAGAGCCTGCATAACTATAGCCAACCGTTATAGAACCTGTCATGCTTGACGTTACCGCTTCATCTGGCACTAACTTAAAGGCTAAATCATCTCCTGCTGATATAGCTGAACCTGTAATGCTTGAACCAGCATAAGTTATTGTATAACCTGATGGCACTGTAATCGAATTTATTGTAATTGCACTTGATGTTGAATTAGTTAATACTACTGGCATAGAAGTCTCTTGACCTATTAGGAACTGAACCATAGATGGGTCGCAAGTTAGATAATATCCTGATACAAGGCCTCTAACTTCTGATACATAAACCACTCCACCAGAGACATAGGCCACATAAGCAACTCCATTAGAGACTGCAATACTTGGATTAGTTCCGCCTGCTACAGCCGTAGAATTTCCACTACTAACTGCATAAACTGTTCCAGTTGAATATGTTTGATAAAGGCCACCTGAATAAATCGCAGACCTCATTCCTGAATTAGATGTAGTTACATCTATAGATGTTACGCTAGTTCCACTTGAAGCTAAAATATATCCTACAGAATCTCCATAGATATACGAAGTTCCTGAATAATTTGCCACAGATAGGCCTGTTATCGCTGTATCAGTAATTTCTAAATCTGAAAATGTTTCCCCAGCATCAGAACTTCTATAAACCGCTAGATATCCTGAAACCTCCGCAGATACAGTAACTGTTGAGCCTGTGGCTGCAATATCTGCATTAGTTGCAGTTACGCTGTCTTGAATTGTGTAACCACCATAAGAGCTAACTGTTGTAGCCACCCAAATATGCTGTGCTGTGTTATCAACCATATAAATATTGGCACCTGAAATTGCCATATGAACTGAACTAGCAGTAGTTGTAATTCCACTATTATCAGTACTCTTACTAAAACTTGTTCCACTTCCATAATAAAGAAGGGCAGAAGACCCATTAGTACATGAAATTAACATACAGTTTCCCGGTGCATAATAAACTATTTCTGGAGAACCTGTGGCACTTGTAATAAGAGGATGTTCTTCTGTAAAACTATCTGCACTTGTCTTAAAACAAACCGTTGAACCTGTATTATAAACTACATAAACTGTACCACTAGCATCTACTGCAATATTTCTTGAATTTGCACTAGTGCCTAGGCTACCTGCACCAATGGTAAAGGTGTTAGTGACAGTTGTGGCAATTGTATTTTCTGCTTTAAAAAAAGCCGCAATAAACCATATTGAATTTACCAAAACGGCAATATCCAATATAACGCTTATTACAGCTAGAACTCTATCTTTTCTAAGACGTAATTTAGTTTTTCTCTTTCCTTTGTCCACTCTCATTAATTCCATAGTGTTGTCCCCCTGCTTATGTTTAAGTCCCTTCTCTCATAAGCTACATCGCGCAAAGCCAATATTTATCCCCATACTAGATATTTTTCACGCAACTATACTAATCATCTATGTACTATATCGGTGTTTTAAATAAAAATCTTTAGAAGAAAACGTAAATTTTTTCAAAAAAATTTTCACACTATTAGATACTATGAATTATTAGCTATTTAATTTTTCACGAATTTTCTTAATATAATTTTAAACTAAAAAAAGGGACTTGTCCACAATGTGAAACAATTCCCTTTTATTAATATATTAGCCTCTTCTTAAGAAAGCACCCTTTAACAAATGCTTTGCAAGTACAGATGTTGTAACTGAACCTACGCCACCTGGCACTGGTGTAAGGATTGAAGCCTTTTCCTTAACCTTATCAAAATCCACATCACCACACAAATTGCCTTCGCTATCCACATTGATACCAACATCAATAACTACAGCGCCATCTTCAACATAGCTTTCATCTACCATACGAGCTACACCCGCTGCTGCCACTAAGACTTCAGCGTCTCTACAAGTCTTTGGCATGTCTACGGTCTTTGTATGAGTCATGGTAATTGTTGCATTTTTCTTAAGCAAAAGCATTGCCACAGGCTTACCAATTACAAGGCTTCTTCCTATAATAGTGACCTTCTTACCATTTAAGTCAACGCCTGCAAAGTCAAGCATCTCAACTACTGCCTCTGCTGTACATGGTGCCATTCCTGTGTCATCTCCTGCAAATACCTTAGCTAGGTTTGCTGGAGAAATACCATCTAAATCCTTCATCTGATTGATCTTATTCTCAATAGCCTTCTCATCTAAATGCTTTGGAAGGGGACGAAGAAGTAAGATGCCATCAATATCTTCGTCTTCATTTATCTTATCAAATTCCTTTTGAAATTCTTCGTTAGTAATTTCATTAGGATAAACAAAAGATGTTACTCTAAAGCCTAACTTATCCATCTTCTTTGTAGCGCCTCTCTCATAAGACATATCATCTGGACGCTCACCAACTCTAATGATTGCAAGGTGTGGGATTGCTCCCTTTAAGCCCTTAACATCTTCTAAAATCTTCTCATTAATAGCATTAGCTACATTAATTCCTCTTAATTCCTGCATAACTATCTCCTAACCCTTAATTGCCTTAACTACTTCTTCAAATGTCTTATCAGCGATTTCTCTTGCTTCCTTTAAATAGCCTTCTGCCTTAGCATCAAGCGACTTAGCAAGTTCTCTATCCTTCATTAACTTAGTGTTAATGAATACATTTAAAGAGGCACCTTCCATTGCTGCCTTACACATGGCAATACCAACACCTGCGTCACTAAGTGCTAGACGAGAGCCAATTACTGCAATTCGCTCAATCATCTTAATGGCCTTTAATATAAGTTCCATCATATCAAGTGGTGCATTTGTCGCAACTAATAGGGCTTCTGCCATGACCTTATCTCTATATTCTATCTCTTCTGGAGTATCTTTCTTAAGACCATAAGCCTTTGATAGAGGTTCGAAGGCTTTAGCATCCTTATCCATACAAAGAAGAAGCTCTTTAGTTAGTGCATCTGCTTCCTTAATAGTCGCTTCTACTTCTTCCTGATACTGGGCATACTTCTTCTTACCATCAGTTAAGGCTAAAACCATGTTTCCAAGGCTCATACCAATAGCTGCCACAAGTCCTGAAGCTCCGCCGCCTCCTGGCACAGAAGCCTTTGAAGATAGCTCCTTTATAAAGTCATTTATTACCATAGTTTGCATTTCCATATTATTATCCCTTTCTTAGACCTCAATTTCTCCAGTAAATACAGTTGTTGCAGGGCCCTGCATAATAATTGTGTTCTCTTCCTTATCCCATGTGATGTTAAGATCACCACCAAGTAAGTGAAGAGTTGCATTACTATCGCATAAACCGTTTAAGTGAGTAGCTACTAAGCTAGCGCAAGCGCCTGTTCCACAAGCAAGTGTCTCGCCTGAACCTCTCTCCCAAACTCTCATATTTAAATTCTTATTATCCACAACCTGAATAAATTCTGTGTTAACCTTTTCTGGGAATGCAGGATGACATTCAAACTTAGGTCCGATTTCTTCAAGAGGGAAATCCTTAATATCAATTGTGTTATCAATATAAACAATGGCATGTGGGTTACCCATAGATACACAAGTTACCTTGTATTCCTTACCATCCACTTCAATTGTCTCATCAATAACTCTCTTATCTTCTCTATTAGAGTAGTTCTTAAGATTAGTAACATCTACAGGAATGTCTGCTGCCTCAAGAATTGGAGCACCCATATCTACCTTAACAAGGCTAACTAATCCCTTCTCGTCCTTAGTAACCTTTAAAATCTTAATTCCTGATAGAGTCTCTACTGTAAACTCATCCTTGTCAGTAAGCTTATTATCGCAAACATACTTTGCCACACATCTAATACCGTTACCACACATCTTGCCCTGTGAACCGTCTGCGTTATACATTTCCATATAAAAATCAGCCTTATCTGACTTCTTTATAAGAATAAGTCCATCTGAACCGATTCCAAAATGTCTATCACTTACCTTAATTGCAATTTCACTAGCGTTCTCAAGCTCAGTCTTTGTGCAATCAACGTAAACGTAATCATTGCCTATACCATGCATTTTTGTAAACTTCATACACTACCTCTTTCTTTTTATGAAAATGTATCTTTTGGCTTTTTGTAAAAAAACGACCTAGAAACATTTTCCTACTACATATCTTGGGTTTAGAAAATGCTAAACCCTAATTATTGTATCAATTAGCCCATACTTTAACAAGCTAAATTCTTTTGCTATTCCTCATATAAACCAATAACCATTCTCGCGGATTCCACCATAGAATTGCCACTGTCCATACTACACTTTTGTATATATCTAAATGCCTCTGGTTCCGACATATTATTTCTTTCCATTAGAAGATGCTTAGCATCATCAATTATTCTTTGTTCCTCAGGTGAACGTTTTGTAGGTGTGCTCCTCTTCTTTTTTCTAGTTCGAATCTGGGACTGTATCATCATCTCAAGTGTTGATACTAGTTCGTTGGCCTTAAGAGGAGTGCCAAGACAGACTATATTATTATCTCTGCATTCTTCCCATCGGTTCTGAGAGGTTACAAGTAGCATCTCAAAACTTTTGGGCTTATATTCGTTTAGGTCTGTATAGACCATATTATCTGATAATTTATAACCACACACTATAATACCGCTAGCAAGGGAGTCCGCCTGGTTTATAACCTGGGCTCCACTAGTTAGGGGCATTGCTACATCAAAGCCCTTTCTGATTAAAAGATTTCTGATGGCTCTTGCTTCTTCCAACTTAGGAAATGCAACTATTATTGTAGCCATATACTCTCCTTTAATTAGTATTTATAAAGGTACTCATCAACTTCCCACTTAGTAACTTGTTCCTTGTAGGCCTTCCATTCTGATAATTTTGCTTCAATATATTTATTAGTGATATGCTCACCTAAAACGCTACAAATAAACTTATCTTCCTTTAAGCACTTAAGGGCTTCGTAAAGATTTTCAGGAAGCTCATCAATGCCTTCCTTAGCTCTTTCTTCTTCTGTCATCTCGTAAAGGTTTCTACCAACCCCCTTTGGAACCTCTAGCTTATTCTTGATTCCATCAAGTCCTGCTGCAAGGCAACAAGCAATTACAAGATATGGATTAGCTGCTGGATCTGGGTTTCTAAGCTCAACTCTTGTGCCGCTTCCATTAACTGCAGGAATTCTAATAAGTGGACTTCTATTAGTTGAAGACCAAGCAATATAAACTGGTGCCTCGTAACCTGGCACTAATCTCTTATAGGAATTAACTATAGGATTTGTAATAGCTGCCATTCCCTTTGCATGCTTTAAAATACCTGCAATAAAGTGATAGGCTTCCTTTGATAAGCCATTAGGATCAGTATCATCTGCAAAAATGTTCTTGCCATCCTTTGTAGCAAGAGACATATTAATATGCATTCCTGAACCATTGATTCCTTCCTGTGGCTTTGGCATAAAGGTTGCATAAAGTCCATGTCTTCTAGCAATTGTCTTAACTGCTAGCTTAAAAGTCATAATAGCATCTGCTGTCTTTAGGGCTTCATCATATTTAAAATCTATCTCGTGCTGAGCTGGAGCTATTTCATGATGTGAGGCCTCAATCTCAAAGCCCATCTCTTCTAGATTAAGTACCATATCTCGTCTAACATTTTCTCCTAAATCTGTAGGACCGATATCAAAATAGCTAGCTCTCTCGTAATTATTAATAATAGGGTTTCCGTCCTCGTCTGTCTGGAAAAGGAAGAATTCAAGCTCAGGACCAACATCAAACTTAAGTCCCATCTCGTCAGCCTCTTTAATTACCTTCTTTAATATGTAACGCACATTTCCCTCAAATGGTGTGCCATCTGGCATATAGACATCACAAATCAAACGGGCAACCTTACCCTGCTGTGGTCTCCATGGGAATATTTCAAATGTGTCATAATCTGGATGTAAAAACATATCCGATTCTTCTATTCTTACAAAGCCTTCTACTGAAGAACCATCAAACATGCATTGATTGTCTAGAGCCTTCTCTAACTGACTTGAGGTGATTGCTACATTTTTCAAAGCACCAAAAATGTCTGTAAACTGCAATCTAATAAATTCAACGTCCTCTTCTTCTACCATTCTAAATATATCTTCTCTGGTATATTTACTCATGTATTCATCCTCCTTTAAAAAGCTTAAATTTTAATACACACATATATTAATATACATCATTTATTCATTTCTTGTATATACTATTTAACTTTCTAAATTTAGGAATTTTCCCCTATCTATGGCTAGTTTGTAAGGTTTGAACGCAGTGTAAGCAATCCCCCGCTTTACAATGTATTGTGGTCCCAAAATAAGAAATGCGCCGCAAGATTTCTCTCACGGCGCCAAAGTAGCATTATAATTCGCTTTTATCTTATTTAACTATAGACAATTATTATGTATCTTAAAATCCGATGCAATTTCCCTTAAGTGTTGCACCATCGATCTTATTCTTACCATTCTTAGATGTACAATCCTGGATAATAGCCTTGCCAAATGTTACTTCATAACCAAGTGCAGATGGCTTGCCCTTTAATGGCCAGTTGTAGTTGCACTTCTTATTAGCTTCTGCGTAGCAATTCTTCATTGTAACAACACCGTTCTGGTTGTTTCTATCAAAACCAGATGCGTAGTTACCGATTGCCTTACAACCTTCAAGGTAGTGATTTAGTGGGTCTAAATGTGCCTTCTGGCCTGGTGTCTTATTATCAACACCACCAAGCTTGAAACCATTACCATCACCATAAATACCATCACAGTAACCGTTGTAGTTAGCCTGGCAATTCTTGAACTGAACTGCACCATGAGCTGCGTAGCAATCCCAACCATCATCTGAATTGTATTCAGCGATACAATTTTCAAAATAGTTACCTTCACCTGAATGAAGCTTTACAGCAAATCCATCAGCGTTCTCACCCTTTGCATCTGCATTGTGATGTGAGTTACAGTTGTAGAACTTGTTGTAAGCACCACCGTTTGATACCTGGAAACCAGCATCATCGTTGTAGCATGTTGTTACATACTTAAATGTATTGTTAGAACCTGTAATATAAATACCATTATCAGCAGCGTTCTTAATTGTTACATTTTCAATTGTACTACCATTACCACTGATTGTAATACCACGACCAGATGAACCTGATGTGCTAGAGAAGTCGATTGTTGCATTATTCTTACCAGAGATGTTAACACCAGCTGGAAGTGTGATTGCACCTGACTTAACTGTACCATCGATAACGATTGTTGTACCCTTCTTAGCGCTCTTAATAGCTGACTCTAAGCTTGTTCCGCCGTTCTTAACAGTTATTGTGCTGCCTGTTGTAGATGAGCTAGAACCTGAGCTTGATGAGCTTGAACCAGATGAGCTAGAAGAACCTGAACTAGATGATCCAGAGCTTGATGAACCTGAGCTTGATGAACCTGAGCTTGATGAACCTGATGCCTGGTCTACCTGAATCTTGTAGATGTTGATTCCGCTGTTCTTAGAATAAAGATAAATGTAACCATCAGCACCTGTATATGTATATGTCTGCTGGCTAGCTGTTGAAGCAGCTGACATTGTGCTTATTGTGTTACCATTAGAATTAGCAACTGTAAGAGTTCTTGTTGAGCTTCCGCTACTTCTAAGAACTACCTTAATTGTGCTGTTCTTTGTTACTGGAACCTTTACAGCACGACCATTCTTATCGCCAGTTCCCCCTAGAGCTAAGCAATATGTATATGCTGTACCGTCTACTGTTGCATTCTCTGCCTTAACAGACATTGTCTTAGAACTTGTTGCAATAAGTGTAAGTCCATCAACTGACACTGTACTCTTAATTGTTCCAAGATTCTTAAATGAACTATTCTTGAAGTTCCATGATGTTGATGCTGCAGAAACATTAGATACCATCAACATTAAGCTTGCTCCTGTAACTAAAACAAGCGCTAAAACAAGTGATAAAAATCTTCTTGCCTTTCTCATATTAATACCTCCCAAAACGCCTTATTAATGCTACTTTAAACCTTCGCTGTTAGTAGTGAACATAGGTTAATTTAACACAAAAATGTTCTGTTTAATAGTCACGAGAATTCACAAAATTTTCACACTTTATTTGTGCAAATAGCATAATTATATGTTTTGTCTATAGGACTTATTCTTCATTTTTATCTTTTATTAATATAGTATAATTATCTATAATAGTATATTATTACTATATGGAACATTTATAGGAATAAAAATAGGGACATGAAATTAGGGGATTCATTTAGATTAGGAAATTCATTTAGATTAGGGGGAATTTTTGATGATTAAAAAACGTGATTTCTTATGGCTAGCCTTCTTTTTAATTATACTTATAAACGGTTTTGAGGCTGGAGGATATCAAGCAAGCTTATTAAATATAGGCAAAGATTACGATCTTTCTAATACATCTAAGGGACTTTTTGCCTCAGTTGAGCTTTTTGCCACTATGCTTGCGCCTTTATTTTTAGGTGCTTGGGCTGATAGAAACAACAAAATCAACTGCCTAAAAATAATCCTTTTTATTCAAATTCTAGCAGCTAGCTTAATCACTTTAATTAATCTTAAAATCGTATTTATAGCTGGAGTTTTCTTTCTTGGCCTTAGTACAAGCGCCCTTCAGTTTATTACTATTGCAGCCCTTGCAGATTCCTATCCCCTATCCTATAACCAAAAAATCGGCTTTTTAACCTCTATGTATGCCCTTGGCGCTTTCATTGCACCTTTAATTGTTAGTGCTTATTTAAAAATTGGACTAAGCTGGAAAACCTTATTCCTTCTTATTGCCCTTGCCTCATTTTTTGCATTTTTAGGACTAATTAAATCTAATAACTACCAAAAGGAAACAGTCGTTAATCAGGATTTAGAAGGGGAAACTAGCGGAAACTTCATTATTTTGGCCATTATATGTCTATGTATTATTATGTGTATCTATGTTGGTTTTGAAAATGGATTCGCTTTCTTTATAGATAGCCTATTTGCCCAGGAATTAAACTCTAACCTAGGCAAATACGCTTTAAGTTTATTCTGGATTATTATGATTCCTGCAAGAGTATTAGTTGGTTACCTTGGAAAATATTCAAAAATAATTTTACTTATCTGTATAATTTCCATTCCAACCATAATTTTACTTATAACCAACTTAATTAACCCTATTGGAATCTTACTTTTGTGCATACCACTAGGCTTTGCATCAGGCGCAATCTATCCTAGTGTCTTAAATATAGCCATGCCGCTAGCTGGCTCAAAAAAGGCCACAGCCACAGGAATGATAACAACTGCCACAGGAATTGGTGGTGTCTGTTTTACAGCCCTTACAGGCTTTGTCGGTGGGCAATATAACCTAAGAATTGCTATTCTGGTTCTTGCTGCATTTTTCCTAATATCACTAATAGCCTTACTAATCTTAATTAGAATTACTAAAAAACTAACTTAATCTCTAATTAAAGCTAACCTTATAGCTGGCATTAAACTCCTGTCCAACTGCGAGTTCATTGCCCCATTCACGCTTAGTTAAGTCTTTATTAAAGCCTTCTTTATCTGTTCTACCATACCAAGGCTCAATACAGATAAATGGAACGTCTTTCTTTGCTGCTGACCATAGGCCAAATACTGGGGCATCAAACTCTACGGTTACGTACTTTCTGCCCTTATAATCAAGAGAAATCTTGCTAGCCTGCTTATTCTCAAGGATTAAAGCATCCTTATCAAAGAAAGTCTTATCAACTTCAAATTCCCTATTCTCATTTAAAGGAAGCTTATATTCCTCATCAACTAATAAGCCATTCTCGCTTAATAACTTATAGCTAATTCCCTTAGCTTCATCTGATATCTTCTCAAAACAAATCTTAACCCCTGCCTGAGATTCCTTTAAATCTGGGCAAACAAAGGCTGGATGACCACCAAGGCTAAAATACATTGTCTTAGTATCCTTATTTACAACCTTAATCTTCTTTGTAACTGCATTTTCACACAAATCATATTCCACATAAAGCTCAAAATCAAAAGGATACTTAGCCTTAGTTTCCTCATCTGACTCTAACTTCATTACAAGCTTCTGATTAGCATTTTCCACAAGTGTAAATTCCTTATCTCTTGCAAAACCGTGCTGAGTCATAGTATAAGTCTTGCCCTCGTAAATGCTTTCATTATCAGCATATTTACCTACAATCGGGAAAAGGATTGGTGCAGTTCTTTTCCAAGCCTCTGGATTAGCCGACCACATATATTCTTCCCCTGTCTTAACAGACTTAACTGATTTAATCTCACAGCCCTTTGAATTAACTGTAAGCTTTAATTCATCATTTTCTATAAAAAACTCCATATTAAACCTCCAATTCAAATCATCTTTTTATTTCCAATGTTCATTGATATGTTTTGACATTGTTTAATTATAAACAAAGTCCTTATTATTTTCAATAAAGCCAATTCTAGATTCTTAAGTCTAACTTCTTAAGTCTAGTTTCTTAAGTAAAATAAAAAAGAGAGCCTTTAAAAGACTCTCTTAAATCCATGCGGATAACAGGAATCGAACCTGCACGGGGTACCCCACTAGAACCTAAATCTAGCGCGTCTGCCAGTTCCGCCATATCCGCGAACATTCAATATATTATCATGTTTTTAAGCGTACGTCAAGTATAAAAAAGCTTTTCTATTATCTTTGCTCTATCTTCCCATGTATGTCCGTTTTTTGCAAAAATATAGGCGCTATTTGCCATTTTAGAAAGCTTTTCCTTATCCTCTAACAAATTCCTTAATTTCACCCCAAAATCCTCTATTAGGCCTAAATCAAAGCCTGATGCCTCATAATCTCTTAAAAGCTCAAGACTATATCTTATGCAGTTCTCCTCCGTTAGAATTTCCTTATCTAAAAATGTGCTGCTATCTGTAAGTAACACTGCCCCATTAAGCATAGATGTAAAAATCCTATCGTGAGCCCCCGCCTTAAACCAAGGCATGACATTTAGGGAAATCTTTGCCTGACTTATGCTATCAAGACACTTCTTCGTATTACCACTGCCAAGCATGTTTAAATTCTCAGGATGCTTTAGCTTCATATACTCAAAGCCCTCCCCCACAACTGTAAGCTTAAAGCCAAGGTCTGTTAGTGTCCTTATCATTAGCTCCCTATAGTGAAAACGCACCGCCAAATCCACATAGGACATGGTCTGCATAGCCTCTCTTATCTCTGCCTCTGTTATGCCCTCTATCTCCTTAATTAAGGCCTCTTGTCCGATTTTTTCAATTGTTTCTTTCGGTTCCTTTATCATTCTCGTAAGGACACTCTCATAAAAGTCTATGTAGTCCTGTCCCATTTTTTCAATAGACTTTTGCAAAATGTATTTCGGAGTGAAGTTGCCTGTAAAGACAATGTCATATTTTCTCTCATCCATGAATAAATAAGGCCTATCCGGCAAAATATCCCTATCTTTATTTAGCTCCATTCCAGCCGTCATAAGAAAGCTAACATTCTTTATTTCAGGATAAAAATGTCGCATATATTCAAAATGATTTTTATCAATATTAATCTGATGATAGTTCTTTGGTAAGTACTTATGATACTTGTGATAGTAAAGTGGGTGATCCACCACCATGTTAATAACCTTAACACGGTAATTATCCCAGATATTAGTTAGCTTAAGAGTTGAAGCTAGCTTCTGGCTGTTTAAGCTGTCCTTACAATCTGCTTGCCCACACGAGGAGTTCCTATCATCTGCTTGTTCTAACGCGTATTTATTACAATCTGCTTGTCCACACTCAGTTTCAGTATTCTTCACCGATTCACTATCAATAAAATACAAGCCTTCTTCCCCAGCAATTCCCTCATGATTAAAAGTAAAGGCTATGAAATCCTCACTTTTATTGGCATCAAAAAATCCCTTTAGCCTAGAGACTTCACTTGCTCCGACCAAAAGATTATACCAAAAGATTTCATAGCCTTTTTCTTCTAAATATCTTGCTATCTCCATTGAAAAATATTCTAGAGTTTCAACTCCACCCATAAACATAATTAATTTCATGCTATCCCCCAAAATCACTAATTACATGCTTATGCTTCTTTAATTGCCTCGAAAATATCATTAAGGGCAGATACATCAATATCTTCTGCTCTACCTGAATCAACCATTGCTGCAACTTCTGGCTTAATTGGAAGCTTTGCAACTGTCTTAATATCAAGATCCTTTGCGATTTCATCGATATGACTTTCACCATAGATGTAATGTTTCTTGCCGCAGTCAGGGCATTCAAAATATGACATATTTTCAACGATACCAAGTACTGGAACTTTCATCATCTTAGCCATCTTAACAGCCTTCTCAACTATCATAGAAACTAGATCCTGAGGAGATGTTACAACTACAATACCTGCAACTGGTAATGTCTGGAAAATTGTAAGTGGAACGTCACCTGTTCCTGGAGGACAGTCCACAAACATTAAGTCAACGTCTTCCCATAAAACCTCTTCCCAGAACTGCTTTACTGCATTAGCAATAACTGGACCTCTCCAAATAACTGGATCTGTCTCATTATCCATTAAAAGGTTAAGAGACATCATCTTAATACCTGTACTTGTAATAGCTGGGTAAATAACTGTACCAGCCTCATCTGTCATAGCTCTATCCTTAACACCAAAAGATCTTGGAATTGAAGGGCCTGTAATATCAGCATCTAAAATAGCTGTGCTTAAGCCAGCCTGTCTTGACTTTACTGAAAGCATAGAAGTAACAAGTGACTTACCAACGCCTCCCTTACCACTAACTACTGCAATTACTTTCTTAACACCATCATAATTATTAGCCTTCTTTGGCTCTTCCTTAACTGGTGGCTTTAAGTCACTAATAGACTTAGCGTTATTTGTTTCATTTCTGTATTCTTCGCTCATCGAGTCTTCCTCCGAAATTTTTTACTCAATTGATATTATACAACATGGATTAGAATAATGGAATTTATATAAATGCAAATTTAAGAAACTTGTCTTTAAAGAAAGGGTAAAAAAAAGCCAGAAGATTAAATCTTCTGGCTTTAATTATGAGTCCAGCGGGGATCGAACCCGCGACACCTAGATTAAAAGTCTAGTGCTCTACCAACTGAGCTATGAACCCAAAGTGATTTCAGGATTATCGCTAATCCAACTGGGCTAGCTGGATTCGAACCAGCGAATGCAGGGATCAAAACCCTGTGCCTTACCGCTTGGCGATAGCCCAATATAACTGAATAATCAGTTTAGTATATATCATCCGCTTCCGCGTATATCGTCAAACTAAATAATCCCCCGAAATAACAAGCGTTATCAAGTCCCTTAAATAAAAAAAGGGTGGGTACAGGGATTCGAACCCTGGACCTTCAGAGCCACAATCTGACGCGCTGACCAGCTGTGCTATACCCACCATAAAAATAAGTGTGCCCGGGGGGATTCGAACCCTCGACCCACGGCTTAGAAGGCCGTTGCTCTATCCAACTGAGCTACGGACACACGAAGCGGGTGATGGGAATCGAACCCACGTATCTAGCTTGGAAGGCTAGTGTTCTACCATTGAACTACACCCGCAGATTATTTAGTTGTAAGTCGGGGTGACAGGATTCGAACCTGCGACCTCTTGATCCCAAATCAAGCGCTCTAGCCAAGCTGAGCCACACCCCGAGGTGTTTGTCTTTGTTGTTGATGTGTCGCAACAACAAGATGTATTTTACATCAGTGAGTTGTTATTGTCAAGTGTTTTTTTTGACTTTTTTCAACTCTTTTTGAGAAACTCGATTACCTTCAAACACTGATGGAATCTATATTCTCAAACTGTTGTAACTATACCAGATGCTTGCCTCCCGGCCGCTTTGTCGTGGCAGTCACAACAGTTATTAACTATACACTATATTTCCTTAATTGTAAAGTCTATTTTGCAATTTTTTTCAAAATCTTCGAATTCCATCATAATATAGGTGCATTTTCTGCTCTCTTGACGAGGATAACTAATACTTCCAGGGTTAATAAAGGTAATATCCTTCTCCTCCTGGATAAGTGGTCTATGAGTATGTCCAAACATGACAATATCTATATCTCTAGCCTTACATTCCTCTCTTAGAGTCTGCAAATCAAGAGAAACATAATAATAGTGTCCATGTGTAAGTAAAATCTTTTTGCCAGCAATAGTAATTTCCTGTTCTGCAGGCATATTAGAACTAAAATCGTTATTTCCTGGCACCATGATAGTCTCACAGCCTGCCATAGCCTCTATAACGTCCTCTTCGCCTTCAAAATCCCCTAAATGTATCAACTTATCGATTTGACCCTCGTTATGAAGCGCCTGGGCTAAATTAGCCTCTTTACGATGAGTATCACTTACAATCATAATTCTATGCATAATTCTTAAGCTCCTCTTTAATTAGTGCTAATGCCTTACCTCTGTGACTGATCTTGTTCTTCTCCTCTGGGCTTAGAGAAGCTGATGTCTTACCATATTCTGGTAAAAATACGATTGGATCATAACCAAATCCATTCTCCCCTGATATTTCCTTAGCTAAAAGGCCTTCCATTGTGCCTCTCTTTACTAATTCTCTACCGTCTGGGAAAACTACTGCAATGGCGCATACGAAACGGCATGATCTATCCTGTCCTTCAACGCCCTCTAACTTCTCAATTAAAGCCTTATTTTTAATGTCATAACTTGTGTCATGACCCATAAATCTTGCTGAATATACTCCTGGAGCCTTATCTAAATAGTCAATTTCAAGTCCAGAGTCATCTGCCATTGTCATCTTTCCTGTAATCTTAGCAATAGCTCTTGCCTTTATAAGTGCGTTTTCTTCAAATGTAGTTCCATTTTCCTCAACATCCACATCAATTCCGGCATCTTTAAGTGAAACGATGTCGTAGTCGCATAGAATCTGCTTTACTTCTTTTACCTTATCTTTGTTGTTAGAAGCTAATATAATTTCTGACATTTTTGCCTCCCCTAATTTATTTTGAGCGCAATTTATTATTTGCGGTTGCACTCAGAAAGATATTTATTTTTTGTACTCGTCAGATAGATGATATAAGTATTGTAAATATGCTCATACTATAGTTGTTTATCTGTCTTTTTTGGTGGCTTTGGTCCGATATATGAATAAAAATATGTCTTTAACATGCCGTTATAGATTTTTCTATTCTTATCTGCCTTCTTGCCATAATATTTCTGCGCATCCTCGTAAGATGTGATCATGTAAACTGACCAAGTATCGAGTAATGCTGCCTGACGTCCAAAATCAGAGTAAATCTTAGGAAGTGTCTCCTTATCCTCTAATCGCTCGCCATAAGGTGGATTAGTGATGATAAAGCCGTACTTCTTGTGGTGGCTTAACTCCTCCACGCCTCGATTTTGAAAATGTATCAAATGATCAACGCCAGCTCTTTTAGCGTTGATTCTCGCCTTCTTAATTACCTCTTCATCAATGTCATAAGCCTGAATTTCAGTCTCAACATCTAATTCTTCAAGGTCTCTTGCCTCTTCTCTAGCATCCTTCCAAAGGGACTTATCAATGAAGTTAGTCCACTTCTCAGCCTGGAAATTTCTCTCTACGCCGGGAGCAATATTAGCCGCCATCATAGCTGCTTCTATTGCAAATGTACCACTACCGCAGAATGGATCAACTAAAATTCTATCCTTCTTCCATGGAGTTAACATAATTAACGCAGCTGCAAGTGTCTCTGAAATAGGAGCTTTACCAGCTACCGGACGATAACCTCTTTTATGAAGAGAAACGCCTGTTGTATCTAATGCAAGTGTTACCATATCCTTCATAATTGTTACTCTAATTGGATAGCTCTCGCCATCTTCATCAAACCAATTAACGCTATATTTGTCCTTTAAACGGTCTACAATAGCCTTTTTAACAATGGACTGAATATCTGAGCTACTAAAGAGCTTACTGTTAACTGAATTAGCCTTTGTTACCCAGAATTTACCATTCTTAGGAATAAACTCTTCCCATGGTAATTCCTTTGTCTGATCAAATAATTCTGTAAATGTAGTAGCCTTAAACTGGCCTACCTTAAGAAGAATTCTCTCAGTTGTTCTAAGATTAATATTAGCTCTAGCAATAGCTTCAGCATCGCCAATAAAGGTTACCTTACCATCTTCAACCTGTGAGATGTCATAACCTAAATCGTATATTTCTCTTTTTAATACCGCCTCCAGTCCAAAGTGACATGGCGCAATCAATTCAAATGTATTCATAACTTACTCCAAAATATTTCTTAGTGAATTATACATATACACTGTGCTTTTATTTTTAAATGCACATACACTTATATTAATTCCTATGGAATTCAATGTCAATTTTACTAAAGTCCAATGCTAGATTATCTGGATTTTACTAACATGTATAATCATGCTAATAGCTCTAGGTCTTAACCAGTTTATGTTTGGAATTAGTATTAAAATGTAAGAATTTGTATAATTCATGATAATAAAAAAACCTTGCAAAGAAAGTTTGCAAGGTCAATGTACGTGACAAGATTCGAACTCGCGACCTTCTGGTCCGTAGCCAGACGCTCTATCCAGCTGAGCTACACGTACATATAAAGTAAACATCAAAGATGTTTAAGTGCCGGCAACGGGAATCGAACCCGTATGGGAGTATAAGTCCCGCAGGATTTTAAGTCCTGTGCGTCTGCCAGTTCCGCCACACCGGCATGTGTGGTTTTTAGCCCTTTTAAGACTTAAATGGGGCCTACAGGGCTCGAACCTGTGACCCTCTGCTTGTAAGGCAGATGCTCTCCCAGCTGAGCTAAGACCCCATATGTAAACATTGTTTACTTTACAATATTAAATTGTAAACGACCCGGATGGGGTTCGAACCCACGACCTCCGCCGTGACAGGGCGGCGCTCTAACCAGCTGAGCCACCAGGCCATAATAATTTTTTAAAAAAACGAGTAGAACAAATGGACCTTCGGGGACTCGAACCCAGGACCGACCGGTTATGAGCCGGTTGCTCTAACCAACTGAGCTAAAGGTCCAAATAAGAGCCGACAGTCGGAGTCGAACCAACAACCTGCTGATTACAAATCAGCTGCTCTGCCATTGAGCCATGTCGGCATGAAAATCTACGCATTTGCTCTACTCTATGACGCCAAGGGGATTTGAACCCCTGATACCACCGTGAAAGGGTGGTGTCTTAACCGCTTGACCATGGCGCCTTATTTGTATTCATACAAATAGTGATATTCCTATCACAGCTCCCCGAGTAGGGCTCGAACCTACAACAACTCGGTTAACAGCCGAGTGCTCTACCATTGAGCTATCGAGGAATATTATCTTATCGATAATGCCTGAAAGATTTGCTCTTTCAAAACTGCACATTAAATATATCATCCGTTTGATTATCCTTAAAGAATAACCCTCGTATTGTTCAGTGATTTCTCACTCTCTATCCAAACCTTAACCTTTACTTGGTTAAGCCCTCGACCTATTAGTACAAATCAGCTCCACATGTCACCACGCTTCCACCTTTTGCCTATCAACCTCGTCGT
>NZ_JAEEVD010000003.1:0-115740 GCF_016290755.1 Lachnospira sp. | reverse complement strand
GCCGCCGTTTACTGGGGCTTAAATTCAAAGCTTCGCTTGCGCTAACCTCTCCTCTTAACCTTCCAGCACCGGGCAGGCGTCAGCCCATATACCTCACCTTTCGGTTTCGCATAGACCTGTGTTTTTGCTAAACAGTTGCTTGAGCCTTTTCTCTGCGGCTGCATTTCTGCAGCACCCCTTCTCCCGAAGTTACGGGGTCATTTTGCCGAGTTCCTTAACAATGCTTCTCCCGCCGGCCTTAGGATTCTCTCCTCATCCACCTGTGTCGGTTTACGGTACGGGTACATTAAACACAATAGCGGCTTTTCTTGACAGCTGGCTCACATACTTCGCTACTTTTGTTCGCTACGCATCACGTCTTCGGCTTAAGATTAGCGGTTTTTCCTACTAATCACCTACCTCGCTTGCACCAGTCTTTCCTTTCCTGGCTTATGCTTTCCACCTGTGTCCCCACATTTCTGATTTAATGTAGTACAGGAATTTCAACCTGTTATCCATCGACTACGTCTTTCGACCTTGCCTTAGGCCCCGACTTACCCAGGGCAGATCAGCTTTACCCTGGAAACCTTAGATATTCGGCCATGAAGATTCTCACTTCATTCTCGCTACTCATTCCGGCATTCTCTCTTCCTGACAGTCCACCATGTCTTACGACTTTGGCTTCGTTCCGTCAGCAATGCTCCTCTACCAATGCATTCGCATTCCTAAGCTTCGGTGTCGTGTTTTAGCCCCGGACATTTTCGGCGCAAGACCTCTCGACTAGTGAGCTATTACGCACTCTTTTAATGTGTGGCTGCTTCTGAGCCAACATCCTAGTTGTCTTCGAAATCTCACATCCTTTTCCACTTAACACGTACTTTGGGACCTTAGCTGTAGATCTGGGCTCTTTCCCTTTTGACCACCCAACTTATCTCGTGCAGTCTGACTCCCAAGCATCATCTTGCCGCCATTCGCAGTTTGATATTCTTCGGTAGGCTTTGACGCCCCCTAGGAAATTCAGTGCTCTACCTGCGGAAGACTAACTTGAGGCTAGCCCTAAAGCTATTTCGAGGAGAACCAGCTATCTCCGAGTTCGATTGGAATTTCTCCCCTATCCACACCTCATCACCACCCTTTTCAACGGATGTGTGTTCGGACCTCCACTACCTCTTACGGCAGCTTCATCCTGGACATGGATAGATCACCCGGTTTCGGGTCTATCATAACTGATTATTTCGTGCTATTCACACTCGCTTTCGCTTCGGCTCCGTTCCTTAAGAACTTAACCTTACCAGCCATGATAACTCGCCGGACCGTTCTACAAAAAGTACGCCGTCGTGGTGCAAGCACCACTTCGACAGCTTGTAAACACAGGGTTTCAGGTTCTCTTTCACTCCCCTCCCGGGGTCCTTTTCACCTTTCCTTCACAGTACTATGCGCTATCGGTCACTGAGTAGTATTTAGCCTTACGGAGTGGTCTCCGCTCATTCCCACAAGGTTTCTCGTGTCTCGTGGTACTCTGGATACTGCCATGTCAATTTCGATTTCGGATACGAGGCTTTCACTCTTTATCGCTGGACTTCCCAGACCATTCTCCTATCAATCTTGAATCAATTACGCAGTCCTAACCCCAGAGAATAAATCCTCTGGTTTGGGCTCTTTCCCTTTCGCTCGCCGCTACTTAGGAAATCGATGTTTCTTTCTCTTCCTCCGCCTACTTAGATGTTTCAGTTCAGCGGGTTCCCGGCCATACGTTATGTATTGGCGTATGGTCAACTAGAGTCTATCTAGTTAGGTTTCCCCATTCGGAAATCTACGGATCAAGGAATATTTGCTTCTCCCCGTAGCTTATCGCAGCTTATCACGTCCTTCATCGGCTCTCAGTGCCTAGGCATCCACCCTATGCTCTTATTAGCTTAACCTTTCATTAATGTATAGCGTTACATTAATGGGTTCTTAAAAGTTCTTTTAAACTTTCGGTTTGTTTATTGGTTTGACAACATCTGTTGTCGCACCTCGGATGTCTAAACATTGTTATTATTTCTAATAACTGTTGTTTTAGAATATTTAATATGCAGTTTTCAATGAACAATCGACTTAGTTTTCTAAGTCTTTTTAGACTGTTTGACCAGTCATCAGGTAGGAGAAACGCTTGTTTCTTCTATCTCATCGCCAGTCAAGCGACGCTGTCTAATATATCGCAAACTCGTTATAATGTCAAGCATTATTTTAAGTTTTTTCTTTTTTTAAATCTGGCAGCCACCTACCTTCCCACACCGTCTCCAGTGTAGTATTATCGGCCGCTTAAGGCTTAACCATCGTGTTCGAGATGTGTACGGGTGTTTCCCCTAAGCGCATCGCCACCAGAAGGGCTTTATTTAATTCTACCTTAACAACTCAACAGAATGACAATCTCTACTTCTTCTTCCTTAGAAAGGAGGTGATCCAGCCGCACCTTCCGATACGGCTACCTTGTTACGACTTCACCCCAGTTATCAAACCTGCCTTCGGCGGCTCCTTCTTACGTTAGGTCACCGACTTCGGGCATTTTCGACTCCCATGGTGTGACGGGCGGTGTGTACAAGACCCGGGAACGTATTCACCGCAGCATTCTGATCTGCGATTACTAGCGATTCCAGCTTCATGTAGTCGAGTTGCAGACTACAATCCGAACTGAGACGTTATTTTTGTGATTTGCTTAAGCTCACACTCTCGCTTCACTTTGTTTACGCCATTGTAGCACGTGTGTAGCCCTAGTCATAAGGGGCATGATGATTTGACGTCATCCCCACCTTCCTCCAGGTTATCCCTGGCAGTCTCTCTAGAGTGCCCAGCCGAACTGCTGGCTACTAGAAATAGGGGTTGCGCTCGTTGCGGGACTTAACCCAACATCTCACGACACGAGCTGACGACAACCATGCACCACCTGTCACCGATGTTCCGAAGAAAGAGTACATTACATACTTGGTCATCGGGATGTCAAGACTAGGTAAGGTTCTTCGCGTTGCTTCGAATTAAACCACATGCTCCACCGCTTGTGCGGGTCCCCGTCAATTCCTTTGAGTTTCATTCTTGCGAACGTACTCCCCAGGTGGAATACTTATTGCGTTAGCTGCGGCACCGAATCTCTTATGAGACCCAACACCTAGTATTCATCGTTTACGGCGTGGACTACCAGGGTATCTAATCCTGTTTGCTCCCCACGCTTTCGAGCCTCAGTGTCAGTTACAGTCCAGTAAGCCGCCTTCGCCACTGGTGTTCCTCCTAATATCTACGCATTTCACCGCTACACTAGGAATTCCACTTACCTCTCCTGCACTCTAGCTAAACAGTTTCAATAGCAGTTCCGAGGTTGAGCCCCGGATTTTCACTACTGACTTGCTTTGCCACCTACACTCCCTTTACACCCAGTAAATCCGGATAACGCTTGCTCCATACGTATTACCGCGGCTGCTGGCACGTATTTAGCCGGAGCTTCTTAGTCAGGTACCGTCATTATCTTCCCTGCTGATAGAGCTTTACATACCGAAATACTTCTTCGCTCACGCGGCGTCGCTGCATCAGAGTTTCCTCCATTGTGCAATATTCCCCACTGCTGCCTCCCGTAGGAGTCTGGGCCGTGTCTCAGTCCCAATGTGGCCGGTCACCCTCTCAGGTCGGCTACTGATCGTTGCCTTGGTGGGCCGTTACCTCACCAACTAGCTAATCAGACGCGGGTCCATCTTATACCACCGGAGTTTTTCACACTGCATCATGCGATGCTGTGCGCTTATGCGGTATTATCAGCCGTTTCCAGCTGCTATCCCCCTGTATAAGGCAGGTTACCCACGCGTTACTCACCCGTCCGCCACTCAGTCAACAAATCGTCATCCCGAAGGAATCGTGATAAGTTGCTTCGTTCGACTTGCATGTGTTAAGCACGCCGCCAGCGTTCATCCTGAGCCAGGATCAAACTCTCATAAAAAGTTTTACCTTAGCTTAGTTCTGAACGAACTAGCTTAATAGTTTCGTTTCCGTTTAACATTACTGTTATTAAGGATAATCATTTCAAAACAAAATTGTTTTACGATTGATTACTCGCTTGAATATTTCAAAGAATTTTCAAGGTTGTCATTCTGTTCAGTTGTCAAGGTTCTTATCTCCAAAGCCTTGTGTTTACTGGCTTTGTTGATGTTTTGTTGTCGTTGCTGTATCGCAGCGACTTGTATATATTATCATCTAGATAACTTATTGTCAACACCTTTTTTCATATTTTTTCGCAAATTTTCGATTTTTTTAAATCGTGTTTTAATTCCCACTATATATGGTGGAATATAAACTATACTCTACAAGGAAAGCCAAAAGAACCATCCCATTAAGGGATGGTTCTTTTGAAAGGATATACATTCTTTAATATATAATACTGGTTATAACTCTACTTTAATAGAACATCTTCTAATCTTCTTTTAGGTACATAGTGATTCATATCTTCATCTCTATAGTACTTTACGTCGTTATTTTGCATTTCAACTAGAGATACATTTTCCTTAGGATAACCAAGTGCCAATACGAGGTCGATCTTATAATCGGCTGGGAGATTGATTGCCTTTACTAGCTCTTCTCTTTTAACGTTACCAAGAATGCAACCACCAAGGCCACGCTCTACTGCTGCCAACATTATAGTCTGACTAATTATGCCCTCATCTATATCTGCCTTTGTATCTTTATCGGTAGCAAGAATAATGTATGCGGCTGGTCTTTCATTTTCAATAGGACCATCCCAATCCTTTAGGTAACCAGCCCAGCCAAGGGTCTTATATACCTCTGCGGCCTCGGCCTCTTCATATACAAGCTTATATCGTACAGGCTGGCGGTTGGCTGCAGATGGGGTGTTTCTTGCAATGTCCACTAGTTCTGTTAGTTCTTCTTTGGAAATTTTCTTCTCATTATAGAAACGTCTATAGGATCTGTTTTTGAGCACCATGTCTTTTAAGTTCATTTCATACCTCCCTGATTGCATTTTTGCTTTTAGTGATTGCGCTTAATAGCATTAGTTTAACGTTTATTGTTAATGCTTATTATTAATGCTTATTATTAATGCTTAGTTTTATTGTAGGCATTTGGCAGGGTGGATGCAATAACTCTTTGCCAGTTTGAAAGGATTTGTGGCTTTCGTTATTGAATGATGGGATTTATGAATTGTTAACCTTTGATTAGTTTGTAGTTGACAATGCATTTTTATAATGCTAATTTGATAATTAAGAGCGTAAATCTTCCCTTAAAGATTTGGCTCATTATAATTACTGGGAGGAAGATATATGAAGAATCTTGTTACTAACGAGGGAATTTTAAAAGACGAGGCTACGGAGCTTAAGGCTTCAAAGCAGGAAGGGGAAAAGAAGGGATTGCTTTCTATTAAGACAATTGCAATGTGCGCCATTATGACTGCACTTTGCTGTATTCTTGGACCTTTATCAATTCCTATTGGGGCTGTGCCAATTTCATTAACTGTTATTTCAGTTTACCTATGCGTTTACAGCCTTGGTTGTATTAAGGGTAGTTTGGCTTACCTTGTTTACATGCTTTTAGGACTTGTGGGACTTCCTGTATTTTCGGGATATCAGGGTGGTCCAGCTAAGTTGTTTGGGGTGACTGGCGGTTATATTATCGGATTTATTTTTATGGCTTTGATTGCTGGTTTCTTTATTGACCATTTCTCATCTAAGCATTGGTATATGCATTTGGTGGGCATGGTACTTGGTTTGGCTGTATGCTATGCTTTCGGAACTATTTATTTTATGCTTCAGACAAACATGTCTCTTCAGGCTACTTTAACAGTTTGCGTTTATCCATTCCTTGCTTTTGATGCAATTAAGATTGCCTTTAGTATGGTGGCTGGTATTGCAATTAGAAGAGCTTTGGCTGCTGCCCACTTAATGTCATACAAGAAGTTATAAGACGAGGATTTAAATATGGATATGATTAAACTTGCTAAGGAAATTATTGAGGGTAGACGCTTAAGTGAAGCAGAGGATTTGTCCTTTTTTGAAGATTGCGATTTAGATGATTTATTAAGGGGCGCAGACATGATTCGTGCACATTTTAACGGAGATAAGGTGGACTTATGCACAATTATCAATGCTAGAAGTGGAAAATGTGGTGAAAACTGTAAATACTGCGCCCAGTCTGTGCATTATAAGACAAACTGCGAGGTTTACGACTTTTTAGATGAAGAAGAAATTCTTAAAAGCGCTAGAGAAAACTACAAAGCCGGCGTTGATAGATTTGCAATAGTTACTTCAGGCAGGGCTTTGTCTGGAGAGGAATTTGAGAAGTGTCTTAGAAGTTTTAAGTTGATTAGAAAGGAATGTCCAGGGCTTGGGCTTTGTGCTTCCCTTGGCTTATTGTCTAGGGAACAGTTTGAGGCTTTGAAAAATGCTGGCGTTAGCCGTATTCATAACAACATCGAAACTAGCCCTAGTTTCTTTCCTAGCATTTGCACTAGTCACACAATTAAGGATAAGCTTAATACTATTGAAAATGCGAGACTTGCCGGACTTGATGTATGTTCCGGTGGAATCTTTGGCCTAGGAGAGAGTTTTAAGCAGCGTATTGAAATGGCCCTTACTCTTTCTAAGATTGATGTTGTCTCTATTCCTATTAATGTGCTTATTGCTATTAAGGGAACTCCGCTTGAGGGAATGCCTCATTTGGAGGAGGATGAGATTTTAAGATCTATTGCTATGTTTAAATATATTAATCCTGCTGCCAACGTTAGACTTGCTGGTGGTAGAATTCTTGTAGATAAAGCTGGTAAGAGGGCTTTTAATAGCGGAGCTAGCGCATCTATTACTGGAAACATGCTTACTACTTCTGGCTATACAATTGAAAGTGATAGAAGGATGCTTAGTTCTATGCACAGAGAGCTTGCAAAGGCTGCTAATTAAAGAGGTTGCCGATTAAAAGATAGATGATTGGCAGAACTGATAATTTGTGAGCTTGAGGATGATAATAAATAATACTTAAGGCGGACATTTAACATGTCCGCCTTTTTTCAAAAAGAAAAACCAGGAAGTTAATTACTAACTTCCTGGTTAAATTACTTAACGGAGCAGGAGGGATTTGAACCCTCGCGCCGGTTTCCCGACCTACACCCTTAGCAGGGGCGCCTCTTCAGCCTCTTGAGTACTACTCCAGATTCCGTAACTGCGCTCGCCAATTGTGTTATATATAATAAACAATTCTTGAACTTAATTATGAAATTTGCGCTAAACGCAAGATTTATTATAGCTTGACTGCATCTTATTGTCAACACAATTTTCTAGAATTATTTATATATTTTTGCTCATTTTTTCGTATTTTTTCTTATTCTGCCATTAAGAATTTGTCCTCATAAATTCTTAATTTTACTGTATCTCCTACATTTACCAAAAGCATATCTAAGACGTCTGTGTACTTGGCATTATAGATATTGTTGTTCTGATCTACGATGTAGAGATAAGTATTTCCGTTATTATCTATTGTCTGCATCTTTGTAATAGTAATTTCTGTTTCTGTATATAAGCTCTCATCTATAGTTTCACTAGTTGTTGCCTCTGAACTATCATTGTTTGCTTCATCTAAACTAATGTTACCGCTTAAGAGATTCTTATAGTTTTCGATACATTTTTCCTGAGTTGTGGCTGTGGCAACGATGTTGTACTGCGATACATTTACGCAGGCATACATTTTCACCAAACCAGACTTATCCTTTAATACCATGATGTATGTTGGGATGTCGTCGATGGTAATGAGGGATGGGAAGGATGCTTCGTAGCCCTTCTCCTGTACCTCGCCTTCAGCTGCGTTCATTGCTGAGAACTCGTCGGCGCCTGAAGCTTCGATAAACTTTGTCTGGCCTGTTCTTTCATTGGCAATGATGAAACCGATGTTGGAGCTATCGCCATTTACGGATGTAACACCTGTGTAAATGTAGATGTCATCGCCAATTGCGATATAACCGTAATCTGAGGTTGATTCTTCTGAATCCTCTGTGACTTTACGGCATCCATTTTGTCCAATGACTGAGTTTAGGAAGCCTTTCTGTAACTGAGCGTAATTGTTGTACTGCTCAGCGATATAGTTTCCACCGTAAACTACGTCTACCCAGCTTGGAACGTCTGAGAGTTTGTATTTTGTCATTTCGCCGGTAATAGGATTTACAAGGATTGCGCCTGTTACCTTCTTACCGCCAAATAAGCCGATTGTCTTTTTAATAACTGGTGCCACATACCATGGGTTACCTTCTTCGTCCACCTCAAAGTGTGGTGTGTCAAAGATTGTTGTTAGATACTTCATTCTAATGTGTCTTTCAAGATCTTCTGAGAAGAAAGCGGATGGCACGTAAACCATGCCTTCTGAAAGCTCTGTATAATTGGCATCCATTGTTACTGGATCTACAACGACGTAACCTGGGATACCATTGTTTTTATTGTTAATCCATTTAAAGAAGCTTGCGTAAGATAATGGCGCTACCTTAACTGGGCTTGTGTGAACATTTAACTGAGTGTAGGAATCATCTTCGATGTCGTACTGTGATACTACGCTTGAAAGTGTTCCGATTTCTCTGTCACCTAGCTTCTTTGCTGAATCAGTGTCCATAAGGGCGATTGCCGATGTATTAGAAACTGATGGCAAATCTGAGATTTCGCCTTCTTCTACCTGAAGAATCTTACTATATGCCTTGGCATTAATTAGCTTTGATGAGAAGAATGAGAATATAATCATTAGGGCTACAATTCCAAGTGCTATAAGGCTAGACACCTTTGTAAATGTGCCTAAGTCCTTGTAGTTAACTTTTGCCGGTTTCTTTTTCTTTGATTTAAAGCCTCTCGAAGAATAAGTTGCTCTTGCAAATATCTGAACGAACTGTCCAAATCCTGAGACAACTGTTGCTATTATGAATACCATTATTATGAAGAACCAGAAATCACCTGATGTTAGGTTGATTGGTGGTATGAAAATGTAGTACATAATAATGGATAACACCAATGTGATAATTGCTGATATTATGTGTGATAAATATTTTTTCATTTGTCCTCCCTTTATTTAGATATTTTGTATTATTAAATTCAGTATATCTAAGGATTTTACATTTGTCTATAGTTAATAAGAACTAAAAAACCAGGAGCTTATAACTCCTGGTTTTCTAGTATCGGTTTAGTTTTTTCTATATTATCTATTAGAAACTTTCTTTCTTAATGTTACAACTACTGCTGTTGCAGCTGCAATAATCATTGCAATAACATATGTGAAAATGTTGCTATTATCAGATGTCTTTGTTGTTGAAGTAGAAATCATTGCGCTTCCTACAACTACTTCATCTTCATCAGCAGCGATTTCACCTAAGTATGTGTTATCAGCTGTAATTGTGATTGTCTTAATTTCTACGTAGTCTTCATCACCAGCTACTTCAACGATTGTTGGTTCTTCTGCAATATCTTCATCGCTTGATACCTCAACAATTGTCTCTTCCTCTGTTGGAGCTTGTGTTTCTGTTTCTGGTTCTGCTACAGTCTCTTTAGTTGAGCTTTCTGGCTCTGTTACTTCTGTTGAAGATTCAGTCTCTGAAACTGTTACTTCTGTTTCAGCTTCTGTTGGTGCCTGTGTTTCTGTTTCTGGCTCTACCACTGTCTCTTCAGTTGAGCTTTCTGGCTCTGTTACTGTTTCCTCTGTTGAAGACTCAGTCTCTGGAACTGTTACTTCTGTTTCAGCTTCTGTTGGTGCTTGTGTTTCTGTTTCTGGCTCTACCACTGTCTCTTCAGTTGAGCTTTCTGGCTCTGTTACTTCTGTTGAAGACTCAGTTTCTGTTTCTGGTTCTGCTACTGTTTCTTCTTCATTTTCTAACTTAGTCCACTTTGCTGCACCATCGATATGCCAATTACCGCCAGCATTCTTCTTAATTACATACCACTTAATATCATCAAGATTTGTTGTATATGTATCTCCGTTATATGTTACCTGGAGGGTCTTTACTCCATTTTCAATAACAACTTTAACATTAACACCTCTAACCTGTGTTGTTACTTCTGTGCCATCTGTAAGATTTGAGAAGTCTACATCAATAAGATTTTCGATATTTGATTCATCTGCGTAAGTTATTTTACCATTTTCAGAATACTCAAAATCAAGTGTTATTGTTCCATCACCGTTAGAAAGGTCTGATGAAAATGCATTAGTATATCCTAAATCTCTATAAGATAAACCTGTTTTTTCTTCATACTTTAAGTAACCGTCTTCATCAGTAATGGCACCATTTGCCCAAGGCATTACAAGATAGAAACCTGTATTAGTTGCTGTTGCAACCTGTTTCTGATATGTAAATACGATTACGTTATCCTGACCTTCTGTTAAAGTAATTGTCTGCTCTGGGTCAGATACTAAATCATAACCTGAAATTTCTTTAGCAGTTGCTGTTACGTCTTTACCGTAAATTAGGTATGAACCATCTGTTGCCTCTCCAACTTCTGTTGTTGCCTCGATTTCTTCACCAGTTGTAGCATCAACATACTTTACTGTATATGTTGCTCCAATTACACCTTCGTCGATCCAATTTGGTTCACCATCTACGTGCCACTTCTGACTTCCCGATTCTTTCTTAATTACGTACCAGTTAATATTCTTAACATAAGTTACATAGCTGTGATTATTATAAATAACCTGTAATGCTAATTCTCCATTTCTTTCTACTACTGTCATAGGAGAGTCAGCTCTATCTGTAATAATTGTATCTCCAAGAGTAAGATTAGAGAAATTATTAGTATAAAGGAAATTCTCTACATACTGATCTTCAGCATATGTTACTCTTTCATTTAAATTAAACTGATAAGGATTATTAAAAGCTAATGAAAGCTTTCCTTCTCCCTGAGCAATGTCTCTTGAGAAGCTGTATGTATATCCATAGTTTGTATATGATGCATTAGTTGTTTCATAGAACTTATATGTTCCTGGTAATGTCTTACTTGCCCAAGGCATTACTAAGTAGTAACCAACCTCGTTTGTATAATCGTATGCATAATTATGATAATTATAATCGTAATTGCAATAATAATTATCATAACAATAATCAAAATATATCTTTCCTAAATTTCCAAATAGTTCACCAATATATAATGTCTTTGAATTAGTTAAATAGTTTGTTTCCCCATATGTTGCTTCATAAGTATTAGCAGTTAACGATTTCAAGTATGCCTTAGATGTCCCCACTGAATTACTGCTTAAATCTAAATACTTTTGAGATACACCAGCTACTAATGCAGCTACTGTAACGCCAAGAGTTGTTGCAACAAGAGTTTTTAATTTCTTGTTCATTCTTTTTTCCTCCAAATATAAATCCTTTTCTAAAGATTTCTCACTTCACATGTGTATAGTACTTTAGTCATCGAAATCGTAAATACATAATATCATCATTGTTTTTTCACAAACACACCATAAAAGGGGGGATAAAAAGATTTTTCGAAAGAAATTGTATAAATATAAAAACAATAATTTTAGCAATTAGTACCTATGTCCTATTTTTACAAAAAAATACGCGGTTTTTATACTATTTTTAAAAGAGCACACCCTTGTACTCCCCATCTAGCCTGGACTGTATTACACCCGTTTACCACCGGAAACCCCCACCGGTTTAGACGTTTCCATGTTTAACGAGCTAGTACTTTATTACTAGATACTTGTGACCTTGCCTTATTTTCTGGCTTGATTCAAGGTCACTATAATTTCTCATTAGTAAAATTGCACAAAAAAACAGCTACAATATTTACATTAAAGATTCTCTCAAATGTAAATACTATAGCTGTCTATATTCTTTAATATAAACTAATCTTCTAAATTAGCATATTCTTTAATTGCTGTTTCATAGAGGTTGTTTCCTTCACTATCGATTACGACAATTACTGGGAAGTTCTCAACTTCTAGTTTTCTGATAGCTTCTGTACCTAAATCATCGTAGGCAATTACTGTTGATGACTTGATACATTTTGATAAAATTGCTCCTGCACCGCCTACTGCTGCAAAGTATACTGCTTTGTTAGCTACAATTGCATCAATAACAGCCTGGGATCTTTTGCCCTTTCCTATCATTCCCTTTAATCCTAGGTTTAATAGGTCTGGTGCATACTTATCCATTCTACTTGCTGTTGTTGGGCCAGCAGAACCTATTGGTCTTCCTTCTCTTGCTGGAGATGGACCCATGTAATATATAATATTATTAGTAAGGTTTATTGGCAAGTCTTTTTTGGCCTCTAAACATTCTGCCATTCTTTTATGGGCTGCGTCTCTAGCTGTATAAATTGTTCCAGTGATGTAGACATAATCACCACTTCTTAAACTCTTTGCGTCTTCATCGCTTATTGGGGCATTAATATATTTATCCATGTTTATCCTTCCTTTTATCAACATTATTTTGAAAATGTTACGATCTAATCCACATTTTTAATTCTTATCAACATATTGCTTGGTTGATAATTATAATACTCTGTGAGAATGTCTGTTAACGTGGCAACATATATTAATTCCTACTGGTAGGCCAGCGATATGTGTTGGATAGGTTTCGATATTAACTGCTAGTGCAGTCTTTGTTCCGCCTAGTCCTCCTGGGCCAATTCCTAGTTTATTGATCTTTGTTAGCATTTCTTTTTCTAGGTCTCTAACATATTCAATTGATGACTCTTCGTCTAGGTCACGGGTTAGAGCCTTCTTTGCTAGGAGTGCACATTTTTCAAAAGTTCCTCCAATACCTACGCCAACAACCATTGGTGGACAGGCGTTAGGACCGGCATCTTTAACAGCTGTTAGAATTGCATTCTTTACACCTTCGATTCCATCTGCTGGCTTTAGCATAAATACGCGGCTCATATTCTCACTACCAAAGCCCTTTGGAGCGACGGTAATATCAACCTTGTCGCCTGGAACTATATTAAAATGGATGATTGCTGGGGTATTGTCCTTAGTGTTCTCGCGGTAAATTGGATCTTTTACCACGGATTTTCTAAGGTAGCCTTCAACGTAACCCTGGCGCACACCTTCATTGATTGCATCTGTGATATCGCCGCCAACTAGATGAACGTCTTGACCAACGTTTATGAAAACTACTGCCATTCCAGTATCCTGGCAGATTGGTATCATCTCGTCTCCAGCGATTTGTAAATTCTCTTTTAACTGGTTTAAAACCTGCTTTCCGAGTGGGGATTTTTCTTCAACAACAGCCTCATTAAACACCTTTGCCATATCTGGTGTTAAAAAATGATTCGCCTCGATACACATTTCCTTAAGATTCTGTGTAATTAATGATACATTAACTTCTCTCATAATTTTTTCCTTCCTAGATGAGAATAGTCTAACTTATCAGACTAGTATAACGCTAATTATTATATCTGTTTAAATTAAAAATAGCTATACTTTAATAGTAATTTTTATCGGTATATGATATACTTTTGACGCGTAGAAATAAAATGGGGATTGTAAATTTATTTACAACGTGGGTTATAGTATGAATGATAGTTATATTCACAACTTAATAGTTAATTCAGACACTTTTGATATTCTATCTGCTGATTCTGAATTTTATAATTTTATGGGTGAACGACTTTATTTTACTTTCGAGAAATTTATTGGAGAAAGTGACCTTGAGCTTTTTAAATACAAGGTTTTAAATAAGGATTCATCTTATTTTATTATAAAAATGTATTCACAGATTGGAACTTTACTTGATTATATTATGAAAATTTCACCAGGTCCAAACAAGAGCCAGATTGCTATTAAGTGTGTTGAAATGAACAAACTGATTGATGAGCATATGCAGCTTATTAAACATCAATCAGTGGATTACAATGTTTTAAATCTTTATAATGACAAGATTTTAGTTTACTATCCTGATAAGATGGATGTTGTAATTTATGAACCAACTATTGATGGCAGGGATTATGAGGTTATATCTCTTGAGGATTTTTCAAAAAGAATTCCTGGAGATTCTAATGGATTGATATCTTCCCTTAAAAATGGAGAATCGTCTTTTGAATACATTTTCGATGACGATAATTCGGAAGATCTTGTACAAGTTAGAGGTATGTCAATTTATAACAATGGCGAGTTTTTAAGAGCTACTGGTTTTATTCATAAGAATTCTAGAGCGATTACTACAACTACTAATAAGCCAATGATTGACTCATTAACTGGTACATTAACTAAAAACGAAATTACTAATTATGCTGTAAAACAGATAGATATTGAGCACCGCGAAGGTACTACAATTGCTATTATTGATATTGATTATTTTAAAAATGTTAACGATAGCCTTGGTCACTTAAAAGGTGATGAGGTTTTACGTTCCATTTCAGATATCATAAAGCAACAGGTTGGAAATGCCGGAATTGTAGGACGTTTCGGTGGTGATGAATTTTTCGTTGTTCTTCATAATGGTTATAACGAGGAGAAAACTAGAGAAATTTTACGTAGTTTAAAAAATATTGTAAATGCAACTTATGCTCCTAATGATGAGGGAAAACCAGTGGTTTCACTATCTATTGGCTGTGCCTGTTATCCTAAGGATGCTGATAACTATACAGATTTATTTACCATCGCAGATTATTGTTTGTATGTTGCTAAGGACCTTGGTCGAAACAGATATATTATTTATACACCTGCAAGACTCAAGTCTTTAGAGGAAATTAAGCAGGATTCTGCTACAAATCATGATTTAAATATTGATGGTCGTAACAATTTAATTCTTAGCGAGGTTTTATGTAAGCTTTTTGCTAAGTTAACTGATGATGAGGAAGTCGGAATCCAGGAGGTTCTTGATGCCTTTAGTTATATTCAAAATTTCCAGAGAGTTATAATTTATGATGAAAATGCTAGACCTGTTCATATTGCTAGTCGAAATAATTTTGATAGAGAGGTCATTGAGGCCTGTTCAAGTTATATTCTTGATGAGGACTTAAACAGTATTTATCAATATGACAATGTATTGTTGATTAATAATATTTCAATTCTTAACAATCATGCGCCGGCTGTCTATGAACCACTTAAAAAGCAAGGAGTTCAGGCTTTTATTCATATCAAGTTTAAGGATAAGTATAATCATAGATACGTTTTATCAATTGAGGCAACTAAGATAAGAATTACCTGGGATACTAATAATATCCACAATTATCGTCTTATGGCTAAGATCTGCGCCTATGTTATCAACAAATATGGCTTATAGGATCTTAATATGTTGAAAAAGTATAGAATTTAATATAAGTATTAAAAACCCCACTAGTTTAAACTAGCGGGGTTTTTATTTAGAATTATGAGTTAAATCACAATTTAACTTAAATTATTCTTCTTCTTCTTGATCTTCCTTAGCTCTATCTAATAATTCATCAAGGGAATTATCTAATTCGCTAGCTTCTTCAGTCTCTGTTGTATCAGATGCAGATTCTACTGGCTTTGAAATTTCTTCATCATCAGCTTCTTCTGATTCAAATCCTTCAACATCATCACCTGATTCATTAGCTGGCTTCTGTCTTACCTTAGCTAGTGAAGCTACATTTACACCATCATCTAAGTTAATTAACTTAACACCTGATGTAATTCTCTTAAGCTTAGAAATATCTGAACACTTAAGTCTAATAATAATACCTTCTGTAGTGATTAACATGATTTCTCTATTCTCATCTACAGCCTTTGCACCTACAACATTACCTGTCTTCTCAGTAATCTTGTAGCACTTAACACCTTTACCGCCTCTATGCTGTACAGCATATTCTTCGATATCAGTTCTCTTACCCATACCATTTTCAGATACGATAAGCATTTCACTACCTTGGCTATTGAGCTGAACGCCAATAACTTCATCCTGGTCATTAAGGTTCATACCAATGACACCCATTGCTGAACGTCCTGTTGGTCTTACGTCTGTAATCTTAAATCTGATACACTGACCAAACTTAGTAACCATGAGGGCTTCTGTATTATCATCTGTTAATTTAACTTCGATTAACTCATCGTCATCTCGTAAATTAATAGCCTGAATTCCTGTCTTTCTAATATTGGCAAATTCTCTAACTGGTGTTTTCTTAACAATACCATTCTTAGTTGCCATAAAGAGGTAATCCTTATCCTGTAACTTCTCAACCTTAACTGGTACAACTGCAGTGATTGTCTCACCTGGCTGTAACTGTAAAAGGTTAATTACTGCTGTACCTCTTGAAGTTCTTGAAGATTCTGGAATCTCGTATGCCTTTAACTTATAAGCACGACCCTTATTAGTAAAGAATGTAAGTGTATGATGAGATGTTGTCATGAATAAATCTTCAATGTAATCTTCATCAATTGTCTGCATTCCCTTAATTCCCTTACCGCCTCTGTTCTGAGACTTGAAATTATCTGGAGTCATACGCTTTACATAGCCTAAGTTAGTTCTTGTAATAATGCATGGCTCATCTGGAATAAGGTCTTCCATTGATAAATCGAATTCATCAAATCCAATAGATGTTCTTCTATCATCACCGTACTTATTAGCAATTTCCTGAATTTCTGTCTTAATAACGCCAAGTAATAACTTCTTATCTCCAAGAATTGCCTTGTATTCTGCAATCTTTTCATGAAGTTCTTTTAACTCAGCTTCGATCTTATCACGCTCTAAGCCTGTAAGAGCACGAAGTCTCATATCTACAATTGCCTGAGCCTGAGCTTCTGTTAAAGCAAATTCTTTAATTAAGCCTTCCTTGGCAATTGTTACATTTGCAGAACCTCTAATAATTGCAATAACTCTATCGATATTGTCGAGGGCAACCATTAAACCTTCTAAAATGTGTGCTCTTTCCTCAGCCTTGTTTAAATCATACTGTGTTCTTCTTGTTATTACTTCTTCCTGGTGAAGTAAGTAATAGAATAACATGTCATGTAAATTTAAAACCTTAGGTTCGTTATTTACAAGAGCAAGCATGATTACACCAAATGTATCCTGTAACTGAGTATGCTTATATAACTGATTTAAGATGATATTAGGATTTACATCACGTCTAAGTTCGATGGCAATTCTCATACCTTCTCTATCTGACTCATCACGTAAATCTGTAATACCGTCAATTCTCTTATCTCTTACTAATTCTGCAATTTTCTCAATAAGCTTAGCCTTGTTTACCATGTATGGTAATTCTGATACAACAATTCTATTCTTACCATTTTGCATTGGCTCAATATTAGTAACGGCACGTACTTTAAGCTTTGCACGTCCTGTTCTATAAGCCTCTTCGATTCCTAACTTACCAATGATTGTACCACCAGTTGGGAAATCAGGGCCCTTTACTATTTCTAAGATTTCTTCCATAGAGGTATCTCTATCTTCTAAAATCTTATTATCTATCATCTTTACTACAGCAGCTACTACTTCTCTTAAATTGTGAGGAGGAATATTAGTGGCCATACCTACAGCAATACCTGAAGTACCGTTAACTAAAAGGTTTGGGTATCTTGATGGTAATACTGTTGGCTCTTTTTCTGTCTCATCAAAGTTAGGGATAAAATCTACAGTATCCTTGTTTAAATCTCTAGTCATTTCCATAGAGATTTTACTAAGTCTAGCTTCAGTGTATCGCATAGCTGCGGCGCCATCGCCATCCACTGAACCAAAGTTACCATGTCCATCAACTAAAGGATATCTTGTATTGAATTCCTGAGCTAACTTAACTAAGGCTTCATAAATTGAAGAATCACCGTGTGGGTGATATTTACCCATTGTATCACCAACAATACGCGCACATTTTCTGTGTGGCTTGTCAGGTCCATTATTTAACTCTATCATTGAATACAAAATTCGTCTTTGTACTGGTTTTAACCCATCTCTTACATCGGGTAAAGCTCTAGATGCGATAACACTCATGGCATAATCGATGTAGTAATTCTGCATCGTTTTATTCATATCTACTTCTTGAACTTTATCAAAGATATGCTCATCCATTATTTTATGTCCTTTCTAGAATTTATAGTAATTCATGTATATATTTTAAGTTACTAGATATCTAAGTTCTTTACGTACTTAGCGTTAGCCTCGATAAATTCACGTCTTGGTTCTACCTTGTCACCCATAAGTGTTGAGAATGTTACATCAAGTTCTGATTCATCATCATCTTCCATTCCAACTCTTAAAAGGATTCTCTTTTCTGGATCCATAGTTGTTTCCCAAAGCTGTTCTGCATCCATTTCACCTAGACCCTTATATCTTTGAACCTTGTTAGACTGGTCACGGCCAATTTCTGTCATAATCTTGTTTAATTCGTCATCATTATAGGCATACCAAACCTTCTTATTCTTCTCAATCTTATAAAGAGGAGGTTGAGCAAGATAAACATGACCTTGTCTAATAAGTTCTGGCATAAATCTGTAAAGGAATGTTAAAAGTAATGTTGCAATATGAGCACCATCAACATCGGCATCAGTCATGATAATAATCTTGTGATATCTAAGTTTAGAAATATCAAAGTCTTCATGAATACCTGTACCAAATGCAGTAATCATTGCCTTAATTTCTGCATTTCCTAAAATTCTATCAAGTCTTGCTTTCTCAACGTTAAGGATCTTACCTCTTAGTGGTAAGATAGCCTGTGTTGCTCTACTTCTAGCAGTTTTAGCTGAACCACCGGCTGAATCACCCTCAACGATGTAAATTTCACAATTCTTAGGATCCTTATCTGAACAATCAGCTAATTTACCTGGAAGTGAAGTACTCTCAAGTGCTGTCTTTCTTCTTGTTAAATCTCTAGCCTTTCTTGCAGCTTCTCTTGCACGCTGTGCAAGTAAAGATTTTTCGCAAATTGACTTAGCAACCTGTGGATTCTGCTCAAGGAAGTAAGTAAGCTGCTCACTTACAATACTATCAACTGCACCTCTAGCTACTGAGTTACCAAGCTTTTGCTTAGTCTGACCTTCAAACTGAGGATCTTCAATCTTAACTGAAACAATTGCAGTTAAACCTTCACGGATATCATCACCTGATAACTGAGGATCAGAATCCTTAAGGATTTTAGCTGTTCTTGCATAGTCATTAAATGTCTTAGTTAAGGCATTTCTAAAACCTGTAAGGTGAGTACCACCTTCAGGAGTCTTAATATTATTTACAAATGAATCGCAAACTTCGTTAAATCCATCGTTGTGCTGGAAGGCAACTTCCACCTGAACCTTGTCTTTAACGCCTTCGCAATAAATAATCTGTTCGTAAAGTGTATCCTTACTCTTGTTTAAGTAAGCAACAAACTCCTTAATACCACCTTCATAGTGGAAAGTCATTTCACGTTCTTTACCTTCACGTAAATCAGATAAAACAATCTTGATACCCTTTGTTAAAAAGGCCATTTCTCTAAGTCTTTGCTTTAAAATATCAAAATCATATTCTGTTGTTTCCTGGAAAATTTCAGGATCAGGAAGGAATGTAACTTTAGTTCCTGTTTCTTCAACTGGGCAATCACCAACAATCTTAAGATCATAGCAAATGTGACCTCTTTCGTATCTTTGCTGATAGATATGTCCATTTCTCTTAACCTGAACTTCGAGCCAACATGACAAAGCATTAACTACAGATGCACCTACACCGTGTAGACCGCCGGATACTTTGTATCCGCCACCGCCGAATTTTCCGCCAGCATGAAGAACTGTATAAACTACCTCAATCGCTGGTCTTCCTGTCTTATGATTAATATCTACAGGAACTCCTCGACCATTATCTACTACTGTTATTGAATTATCTGAATTTATGAAAACATTAATTGTATCACAGTATCCTGCTAGTGCCTCATCAACTGCATTATCTACTATCTCATATACTAGATGATGAAGTCCTCTTCCAGATGTAGTTCCAATATACATACCTGGTCTTTTTCTTACAGCCTCGAGACCTTCCAAAACTTGGATTTGATCTCCACCATAATTCTGCTCTGCCACTATGATTCCTCCTTCTATGTACTACTTTAATTTATCAATTTATAGGTCTTAGTCTTCTTCCTTGTAGTCAAAAACCTGACCGTTAACAACTCTAAATATCTTATTAACGTCTATTCTTGAATTGATAAATTCGTCTAGACCTGTACAGGTAATAATTGTTTGAATATCACCTATGCTGTTAATAAGAAAATTTTGTCGATTGCTATCTAATTCAGATAAAACATCATCTAGTAAAAGTATTGGTGTATCCTTGATGATTATCTTAACTAGTTCAATTTCTGATAATTTTAGGGAAAGGGCTGCTGTTCTTTGCTGTCCCTGGGAGCCAAACTTTCTAACATCCTGTCCATTGATATAAAAAACTAAGTCGTCTTTATGAGGTCCAACATTAGTAACTTTATATCTTAGGTCTCTGTCTCGACTCTCAGATACATTTTCATAAAAATTATCTTCTGAAACATTAGGAATATACTTGATTTCAAGCTTTTCCTTACCACCAGTAAGCTTACTATGAATATCAGCAACAATTTCGTTTAGCTGATTAATAAATCTTACTCTTCCCTTTATTATCTCTTTACCAAACTTTACTAATTGTATATCCCAAATATCCAGTGTCTCTAGGGATTCTTTTGATGGATTAAAGGATATATCTTTTAAAAGTTTGTTTCGCTGATTAACTACTTTGTTGTAATTAACAAGGTTACTTAGATAGATTTTATCCAACTGGCTAAGTTCCATATCCATGAACCTTCTTCTCTCGCTAGGACCATTTTTAATAATATTTAAATCCTCCGGAGAGAAAAGCACTATGTTAATTATACCAAATAATTCCACAGCTTTCCTTATTGGAATTCCATTTATTGCAATTCCTTTAGATTTTCCATGCTTAAGGTGCATATCGATACGATAGTTTATGCCGTTTTTCTTAACATTCACTTTAATATGAGCTTCGCTTGTACCAAGCTTAATAATTTCTTTATCCTTACTTCCTCTATGTGACTTTGAGGTTGAACAAAGATAAAGGGATTCTAAAATGTTAGTCTTACCCTGAGCATTATCGCCATAAATAATATTAACATTGCTATCGAAATTAATATTTAAAATTTCATAATTTCTGAAATTCTTTAAATCAATTGATTCTACAACCACTTTGCACCTGCTTAAATCTTATTATTAATTATTAGCTTTAATAGTAAACTGCTGATTGTTGTATTCAACTACATCACCATCGTAAAGCTTCTTGCCACGCTGAGTTTCAACGTTACCATTTAACTTTACCTGGCCATCCTGAATAACAATCTTAGCTTCTACTCCTGACTCTACTAAACCTGCAAGTTTTAAAGCCTGACCAAGTTTAATAAACTCATCTCTTAATTGAACTACTTCCATACTTTACCTTCTAACCTTTGATTTATCTATATTCTCTTGAAAATGTATCGTTTTAGCGACACAGTCTCAAGAGAAGTATATTTTAAAAATATCTAACAAAAATACTAGGTTAAATCTAAATTTAACCGGTATTAAGCTACAAAATTAACTGGAAGAATTAAATAAACATAATTCTGCTCCTTATCTCTAATAAAGCAAGGAGACTTTGGATTAACTAAGTAAATATCTACTGTTTCATCATCGATTACTCTTAATGCATCAATAAGGAATTTAGGATTGAAACCAATCATAATGTCCTTACCGTCTTTATTGATTTCGATGTTCTCATCAAAGTTACCGATAGCTGACTTAACATTTACCTTAAGGGAACCATCCTGGATGCTGATAATGATTGGCTTCTTATCACTTTCCTTGATGAATAAGTTAGCTCTATCTATTGATTCTAAGAATTCCTTTTTGTTAATAGTGATCTTAGTTTCGTAATCATTAGATAACATCTGATCAATCTTGAAGTAATCACCTTCAATTAATCTTGAAACTACTAATGTATTATCAAATTCGAAAAGAATATGATTATTAGTAAAGTAAACATTTACCATAGCTTCTGCATCAGTAGATAAAATCTTACTAATTTCTGATAATGTCTTACCTGGAACAATAGCCTTAATTGTATTGTAGTGTTCCTCTAAAGTTACATTACGAATAGCAATTCTATGTCCATCAAGACCAACAACCTTAAGCTTATTATCTGATACTTCAAATAATTCACCTGTCATTAATTTATTATTATCTAACATAGATATAGAGAAAAGTGTCTGATTGATTACTTCTCTTAAGCTAAACTGAGATAATGTAATCTTCTTTTCTTTAACAATAGCTGGAAGATATGAAAAATCTTCACCAGACTTACCTGCAATATTAATCTTTGTGTTCTCACATTCAATAGTAGCAACGAAATTATTGTCTGTTTCTAATGTTATTTCATTATCAGGAAGTTTTCTAATAAATTCAGAGAAAAACTTAGCATCTAAAGCTACTTTACCTTTTTCAATAATGTCACCCTCAACGATAGTCTCGATACCAAGTTCCATATCGTTAGCTGTAAATTTAATAACATTAGTAGTTGCATCAATTAAGATACATTCAAGGATAGTCATTGTTGTTCTAGTAGGAACAGCTTTCATTACGATATTAACTGCTTTAGTTAAATTAGATTTTGTAAAAACTAATTTCATGATGTGTAAAACTCCTTTCAGTTATTAATGCGACTCTGTCGCCATATATAAATATATATATTTTCGTAGTCGTAGTAGTAGGCAGTGTGGAAAAGTTTAAAAATATGTTGAAGCCTTACTGCTACTGGGTTGCTTGAATTTGATAACTGTGTTAAAACGATCGATTTTTGATGTGAATGAATTATGGATAAGTCCCAGTCAAAAATTTAATTAAAATCATTAAAATGAGTTATAAAGTTCAATTAACATATAAGTAACATCTGATAAACAAGTTATCCACATAGTTATCAAAAATTTGTCTAAAAACAGCCCAAATTGTTAATAAGTCGGTGGATAACTGTGGATAACCTGTGAGTATTTGTTAATAAAATCAATCTGGATTGATCTTTTTTATGAGAATATCAACAGTTTCCTTAGTTTGAGGATTGTTAGCAACTTCTTCCTGCATCTTTGAAATACCGTGGATAACCGTTGTATGGTCACGTCCACCTAAGGCACTACCGATGGCTTGAAGAGGTGCTGAAGTCATCTCTCTACATAAATACATAACGATCTGTCTTGCATAAGCAATACCAGCGCTTCTTTTCTTGGAAATAATATCGTCTGCAGATACATGTGTATGCTCTGAAACAATCTGAATGATGTATTCAGGTGTAATTTCCTTCTTAGAATCTGGTGAAATAAGGTCTTTTAATGTTGTTTCTGCAAATTCAACAGTCATTGGTGTATGAGAAAGTCTTGAAAATGCAGATAATTTAGTAAGCGCACCCTCTAGCTCTCTAATACTTGACTTTATATTAGTAGCAACATAGTCCTTAACATCGTTTGGTAAATCGATTTTGAGAGTCTCGGCCTTCTTATTAATAATAGCCATCTTAGTTTCATAAGTAGGAATCTGAATATCTACTGGTAAACCACTCTCAAATCTAGTTCTTAATCTGTCAGATAATGTCTCCATTTCCTTAGGAGGTCTATCTGAAGAAATAACGATCTGCTTTCCATCCTGATATAACGCATTAAAAGTATGGAAGAACTCTTCCTGAGTTGATTCCTTACCTATAATAAACTGAATATCATCGATAAGAAGAACATCGATGTTTCTATATTTATTTCTAAATTCTGAGTTCTTATTAGTTTTTACTGATTCAATCAATTCGTTAGTGAATGTTTCTGATGTAACATACAATACCTTCTTGCTTGGATCATTATCAATAATGTAATGAGCAATCGCCTGCATAAGGTGAGTCTTTCCAAGTCCAACACCACCATAGATAAATAGTGGGTTATACACTTGGCCTGGTGTCTCAGCTACTGCAAGAGATGCAGCATGAGCTAGGTTGTTGTTATTACCAATGACAAAAGTATCAAAAACATAAGCTGGATTAAGATTCTGAATAGCAATATTATTAGAAGAATTAGAAGTCTTTCTTGTTTCTTCCTTCTTCTTTTCTGCATCAGAGATTAATCTTAGATGGCAAATTCTATTAAGCACTTCGCTTGTAGTTGCCTCTAATAAACTTAGATATTTCTTTTCAATGTAAGATATACCTAAATCAGCAGATGATGATGATTGATCTTTCTTATTGCAATAAACTAAAGTTATATTATCACCATCAACAGAATATGGCTGAATTGGTACAATCCATGTCTTGAAAGAAACGTCAGGAATATCATGTTGTTCTTTAAATGTGGTAAGTATTTCCTCCCACTTACTCATTAATTCTTCCATATTTATTACTCCAAATAGTTAGTTATAGATAAAGAAGAAAATTCTAAGTAAATAAAAAATGTCTACCTTATATAATAAGTAAAAACAGCTTGTGTAAAAGTCAGTCTTTAGCCAATCATATAAAGCACTCTTTATCTATATTGCGGATTTTGAAAATGTAATTAGCCCTAAATGGCTATAATTTAGGTAGATTTCCACTAAAAACACATTCCATAACATAATACATCATTTAAGTGGATTTTTCAAGAAATAAGGATTTGAGTAGCCTTTAAAAAGGAGTAACATTTTTAATAAAAATGGCTCTAACTATTCTTAGTAATCTATATTATAGATATGAAACCCGCACGGTTAGGGGCTTTGTGGATTTCTCCACAAATTCCACAATTTAGATTGTGGAAAACTTTAGCTAATAGTTGATAAAATGCAACTATTAACGTAGCTGTGGATAAATTACACACAGTCCAAAGGCGCATGAATAGGGGATTTTTTAGATTTACACACAGTTATTCAGATACAAATCCCCACTTATCCACAAGTTATCAACAAAATGTGCATAACTTTGTATAAATTGTGGATTAGTGGGGATTTGTCAAAATTATGGCTTTTTCGATTTTGAATTACTTGACTTTCATCTATCGAATAAATATAATTAGAGGGATGTTTTGAATTTTTACAAGATAAATTATTCCTACCATATACATAAAGTGGTAATAAAGGAGGTGTATATAGTATGAAGATGACATTTCAGCCAAAAACAAGACAGAGAGCTAAGGTTCATGGTTTCAGAGCAAGAATGAGCAGCGCAGGCGGAAGAAAAGTTTTAGCAGCAAGAAGAGCAAAGGGCAGAAAGAATCTTTCAGCTTAATAGCTTTATTGGACCTTCTTATTAGAAGGTCCTTTTTTATTTATATTTTCTAAGATTGATTTTAAATCTTAGGCAATTAGATTTATAATAATGAAGAATAAAAGAATAGTTTGGTAGGGTGTTTATGAAGTACAAGGATTTCGAAACATTAAGAAGTAATATTGAATTTAAGAATGTATACGATAATAGAGTTTCTATGGCTAATAGAAATTTGATTATGTATATAAGAAAGAACGGAACGGATACGAAAAAACTTGGTGTATCTGTGAGCAAAAAAGTCGGGAATAGTATTGTCCGACACAGATTAGCTAGATTGATTAGGGAGGCTTTTCGTCTTAATACTGATCACATACCCGATGGTTATGACTATGTAGTTGTAGCTAGAGCTAATCTTAAAGATAAGGGTTATAAAGAAACAGCGGAGTCAATGATACATTTATTAAGACTACATAGAATATATAAGTAGTTGATAAGGAAGTTACTAGTGAAGAATATAGGTAAAAAGATAGTTTTAAAGCTGATTCGTTTCTATCAGCTTGCAATTTCGCCTTATAAGGGTGGAAAGATGTGTGCTTATATTCCCACATGTTCTCAATACGCTATGGAGGCGGTTGAGATGTATGGAGTTATCTTAGGTGGGTGGTTGGCTTTCAAAAGAATACTTAGATGCAATCCTTTTGTTAGAGCTGGATTTGATCCAGTCCCAGTTGGTAAATACCAGTGGCGTAAGAGATTTCATCGTAAACAGGGAGGAAAAAGTAAAGAATGAATAACATAATTCAACCTATAGCTACATTTTTAGGTGCCATTCTTGACATTTTATATAAGGGTCTAGATGTTATTGGTATTGGAAATGTTGCTATAGCAATTGTTGTTTTCACATTATTGGTTAAACTTTTAATGTTACCACTAACAGTAAAGCAGCAGAAAATGTCAAAGCTTACTTCTATTATGAATCCTGAAATCAAAGAGATTCAGAATAAATATAAGGATAAGCGTGGAGACCAAGATGCAATGTTAAAGATGCAGGCTGAAACAAAGGCTGTATATGAGAAATACGGTGTTTCACAGTGGGGCTCATGTGTTCAGTTATTAATTCAGATGCCTATTTTATTTGCATTATATCAGGTATTCCAGAAGATACCTCTTTATATTTCATCAATTAAGGTATTATTTACTAATATCTTAGGTAATGGTTCAACTGGACTTTCAAGTATTGATGGTTATCAGGATACATTATCAAGTATTGCTAGCAATGTGGATTGGTCTTCAACAAAGGCTGCAATTGTTGGATTAAACAGTTTTTCAGCTGATCAGTGGAATCAGTTAAAGGAAGCTTTTCCTTCTATGAGCCAGTTAATTACAGATAATTATAACCAGATTAAGCAAGTTAACACATTTTTAGGTGTTAATATGTCTCAGGCACCTGGTTTTTCTCTTAGTTTACCTATCTTAATTCCTATTTTAGCTGGTGTAACACAGTTTATTAGTGTTAAGGTTTCACAGGCTGGTATGTCTCAGGCTACTGATGATGATAACCCAGCAGCAGCATCAATGAAGATGATGACATTATTTATGCCAATTATGTCTGCTTTCATTGCAATCTCAGTACCTGCAGGTCTTGGTTTATATTGGATTGCTACAGCTGTAATTCAGACTATTATGTACATTTGCATCAACAGATATTATGATAAGATTGGTACAGATGCTATTGTTCAAAAGAACATTGAAAAGCGTAATAAGAAGAGAGCTAAACAGGGCTTACCTGCTGAAACAATAACTAAGAACGCTAAGGTTAGTGCTAAGAAGGTAACTACTGAAGATAGAGTACGTAATTTACAGGCAAAGAAAGATGCTAATGATAAGAAGATTGCTGATTTAAAGGCTGCAGCAAAGAATGTTAACCATTCTAAGGCTGGTTCTTTAGCATCAAAAGCTAATATGGTTTCAGAGTATAACGAAAGTAATAAGAAGTAGTTATAATCACAAATAAAATAAATATAGAAGAGAGGGAAAAGTAATGGATTTTGTTGAAGTTACAGGAAAGTCACTAGAAGAGGCTATTACTAATGCTTGTTTAGAGCTTGGCACAACTAGTGATGATATTGAATATGATGTTGTTGAAAAGGGTAGCAACGGTTTCTTAGGAATTGGTTCTAAGGATGCTAAAATTAAGGCTTGGAAAAAGGGTCATAAGCCAGTAATTCTTGAAGAAACAGCTCCTGTAAAGGAAGAAACAGTAGTTTCAGAAGCTCCTAAGGCTGAAGAAGTTGTAGAAGCTAAGACAGAAGCAACAGCTGAAGTTAAGACAGAGACTAAGGCTACACTTTCTAACGAAGAAATTGAAAGAAGAATTTCTACATTCCTTAACAATATGTTTAAGGCAATGAATATGGATGTTGATGTTAAGATTACATTTGACGAAGTTGAAGAAAGCGTTAATGTTGAACTTCTTGGTGAAGGAATGGGTGTTTTAATCGGTAAGAGAGGTCAGACACTTGATTCTATCCAGTACCTTACAAGCCTTGTTGTTAATAAGGGTAAGGAAAAGTACGTTCGTATTAAGATCGATACAGAAAACTATAGAAATAGACGTAAGGAAACTCTTGAATCCCTTGCAAAGAATATTGCATATAAGGTTAAGAGAAGCAGACGTGCTGTTTCATTAGAGCCAATGAATCCATATGAGAGAAGAATTATTCATTCAACTCTTCAGAATGATAAGTTTGTTTCTACAAAGTCTGAAGGCGAAGAGCCATTTAGACATGTTGTTGTATTCCTTGATAAGGAAAAGCCAGCTAATGCTAATAGCTATAACAGATATAACAATAGAAGAGACAACAATAATAGATATAACAACAGATATTAATTTGTATAAAACATGTTTATTACAGACAAGATGGGTGAGGCAATATTCACTCATCTTGTCTTGTATTTTGTAAAGATATAGGTTAAATTAAGTCTTGTTGATTAGACTTAAGAATGAGTTAAGATTAAGAGGAAAGTTATGGTTGATACAATAGCTGCTATCTCTACTAGCACCATGTCTAGTGGAGGAATTAGTATAATAAGAGTAAGCGGAAGTGAAGCAATCGATATAGTTGATAGCTTATTTTTGTCAAAAAAGAATATTAAATTGAAAAATGTAGCTTCTCATACAGTTCATTATGGCAATATCGTCTATGAGGATAAACTAATAGATGAAGTGCTAGTTATTGTAATGAAAGCTCCTAATACATATACACGTGAGGACATTGTTGAAATTGATTGTCACGGTGGAATACTTGTAACAAAAAGGATTTTAGAGATAGTCCTTAAGAGTGGTGCAAGACTAGCAGAACCAGGCGAGTTTACAAAGCGTGCCTTCTTAAATGGACGTATTGATTTATCTCAAGCTGAGGCCGTAATTGATATTATTAATGCCAAGAATGACTTAGCATTAAAGTCCTCTGTAAAGCAATTAAATGGAAAATTATCTGAAAAGATTAAAGGATATAGAGAGATTATCTTAAATAATGTGGCTTTTATTGAGGCTGCACTAGATGATCCAGAACATATTGATATTAATGATAATGTAGATAAGATGACAAAAGATGTGGATAACCTTGTGGATAATGTGAATAAACTGTTGAAAACCTTTGAAAATGGGCGCATTATACATGATGGTATTAGCACTGTAATATTGGGTAAAACTAATGCTGGTAAGTCATCACTTCTCAATGTCCTTGCAAGGGCTGAAAGGGCCATAGTTACTGACATTGAGGGCACTACAAGAGATGTACTTGAGGAGTCAATTAACCTATCTGGAATCACTCTAAATCTTGTGGATACAGCAGGAATTAGAAAGACAGATGACATTGTGGAAAACATTGGTGTGCAGAAAGCTAAGAAGTACGCAGTGGATGCAGATTTGGTTATTTATGTTGTGGATTCAACACGTGATTTAGATGATAATGATTTTGAAATTATGTCCTTAATAAAGGATAAGAAGGTTTTAGTTCTTCTAAATAAGATTGATCTTGAGATGGTTGTTTCTAAAGAAGATATTATGAAACATTTGCCTAATGCTAGGGTAGTTTCAATCTCAGCAAAAGAGGAGATTGGTATTGATAATCTTGAGGATGAGATTAAGGAAATGTTCTTTAGTGGCAACATTCAAGTAAATGATGAAGTCTACATAACTAGTGCAAGACACAAACAATTATTAACTGAAGCAGTTGCAAGTTTAGAGCTTGTAAAGCAGGGAATTGAAGCAGAGGTAAGTGAGGATTTTCTTACAATTGACCTTATGACTGCTTATGAAAAGCTTGGTTTAATTGTTGGTGAAGAAGTAGAAGATGATTTGGCGAACAGAATATTTGAAAGATTCTGTATGGGTAAGTAAATGTAAGAATCGAGGAAGTTATCATGCATAATATTAAAGAAGAATATGACGTAGTAGTTGTTGGTGCAGGTCATGCAGGCTGTGAGGCAGCCCTTGCAAGTGCCAGAATGGGTTTAAATACAATCGTGTTTACAGTAAGTGTAGACAGTATCGCTATGATGCCATGTAACCCTAATATCGGTGGTAGTTCTAAGGGACATCTTGTTAGAGAAATTGATGCCTTAGGCGGCGAAATGGGTAAGAACATCGATGCTACATTTATACAATCAAAGATGCTTAACGCTTCAAAGGGCCCTGCTGTTCACTCATTACGTGCACAGGCTGATAAGCAGGACTACACAAGACATATGAGACAGGTGCTTGAGAATACTGATAATTTAACAGTAAGACAGGGCGAGGTTTCTGAAATCATGGTAAATGATGGTGTTATCGCTGGTGTTAAGACAGTTTCTGGCGCTGAATATTTCGCTAAGGCAGTAGTTTTATGTACTGGCGTATATTTAAAGGCTAGATGTATTTATGGCGATGTAAGCCAATATACAGGCCCTAACGGCCTTCAGGCAGCAAATCATTTGACACAGAGCTTAATTGATAACGGAATTGAAGTAAGAAGATTTAAGACAGGTACTCCAGCTAGAGTAGATAAGCGTTCTATCGACTTTTCTAAGATGGCGGAGCAGTTTGGCGATGAAAGAGTTGTTCCATTTTCATTCACAACAGACCCTGAATCAATCCAGAAAGAACAGGTTTCATGCTGGTTGACATATACTAACGAGGAGACTCACAAAATTATTAGAGATAACCTTGATAGATCACCACTTTATTCAGGAAATATCCACGGTGTAGGACCTAGATATTGCCCATCAATTGAGGATAAGGTAGTTAGATTTGCAGACAAGGACAGACATCAGGTATTCGTTGAACCAGAGGGTCTCTACACTAACGAGATGTATCTTGGCGGTATGAGTAGTTCCCTTCCAGAAGACGTTCAGTATGCTATGTATAGAACTGTTCCTGGCCTTGAAAATGTAAAAATCGTACGTAATGCCTACGCTATCGAATATGACTGTATCAGCGCAATTCAGTTAAAGTCTTCTCTTGAATTTAAGAAGATTAGCGGTTTATTTGCTGGTGGTCAGTTTAATGGTAGTTCAGGTTATGAAGAAGCTGCAGCACAGGGTATTATTGCTGGTATAAATGCAGCGCTTTATGTAAAGAAAGAAGAGCCATTAATTCTTGATAGATCAGAGAGTTACATTGGTGTATTAATAGATGACTTAGTAACTAAGGAAACATCTGAACCATACAGAATGATGACAAGTAGAGCAGAATACAGACTTGTTTTAAGACAGGATAATGCAGATATACGTTTAACAAAGTATGGTCACAAGATTGGTTTAATTAGTGATGAGCGTATGAATAAGTTAAATGAGAAGATTAGACTCATAGATGAAGAAATTGAACGTGTAAAAACTGTAAATGTGGGGACAAGTGAAGAAGTTCAGAAGGTTCTTGTGGAAAACGGATCAACAGAACTTACAACAGGTGTAACCCTTGCAGAATTAATTAGACGTCCAGAGCTAAATTACGAAGTATTAGCTCCAATTGATAAGCATAGACCAGAACTTCCTTGGGATGTTCAGGAACAGGTTAATATCAATCTTAAGTATGAAGGTTATATTAGCCGTCAGCTAAGACAGGTTGAGCATTTTAAGAAGCTTGAAGGTAAGATGATTCCTGAAGAATTAGATTATTTTGCTATTTCAGGTCTTAGAAAAGAAGCTATGCAGAAGCTAGATAAATTCAAGCCTCGTTCAATTGGCCAGGCTTCAAGAATTTCAGGTGTATCACCTGCAGATATCTCTGTATTATTGGTTTATTTAGAGTCATACAGACGCAATCTTGCAAAGTAGAAAGGATTAAGCATAATGAAAAAAGAAGAAATGCTTTTTATAGATAATCTTAAAGAATTAGGTGTTGAAATCGATTCAAAGCAGTTAGAGCAGTTCAATCAGTATTATGAGACACTTGTTGAATGGAACGAATTCATGAACCTAACAGGTATAACAGAATATGATGAGGTTTTATTAAAGCATTTTGTAGATAGCTTAGTGCTTGATCCAAACAAACTTATTAATTCAGATAAGATAAAACTTATAGATGTTGGTACAGGGGCTGGTTTCCCTGGCCTTCCAATAAAGATAGCATTTCCTAATGTAGACGTTGTCCTACTTGATTCTCTTAATAAAAGAATTAAGTTTTTAGACGAGGTCATCAATAAATTAGGTCTTGAAAATATTAAGACTATCCACAGTAGAGCCGAAGATGGCGGACGAAACAAGGAATTAAGAGAGCAGTTTGATATTGCGATTTCTCGTGCAGTTGCTAATTTATCATCCCTTGCAGAGTACAATTTACCTTATGTTAAACTAGGTGGCTATTTTGTAGCTATGAAGTCTGGAGAGATTGATGAAGAAGCTGAAAATGCAAAGAAAGCCATTAAATTACTAGGTGGACAGCTTGAAAAAATCACTAAATTTAGATTACCAAATACAGATATAGACAGATCTTTAGTCCTTATAAAGAAGGTTAAAGAAACATCAAAAAAGTATCCAAGAAAGGCTGGACTTCCTACAAAGGAGCCACTTTCATAAATAAACAAAACCCTGAAACCAACTGTGATTGTGTGGTTTCAGGGTAATTTTTTTACAAAATTATTTAGTTCTATTAGCTTTTATTAAGCTAAGAAAATCTCAACCTGCTTTGCAAATTCTTCTGGTTCTTCAACCTGAGGAAGTTTTTTTGCATTAGGAATAAAATAAGTTTCAATGGCTGGATTTAAATCAGTATATTCTTCGATAACATTTGCATTATTATCAAGTTCACCACCGATAATGTAGATACTATTATCTACAGAAGCTAAAAGTCTAGCAATGGCAACAGTTGTGTAGTGGCACTCCTTACTTGTGTAGAGGTGCTTGCTAGCTGCGCCCTGTAAATGTGATGACTCATAATAAGCGTCAAGGAAGTCGCTTGGAACTTCACCCTTTGCGAAAATGTGATTAGCCATTGTATTGTTAATAGAACCTTTACTAGCACAAATATTGTAAACTAAAGTACCAATAATAGGTGTCTCAAGAATAATTCTTGTTATCTTAGACTGCTTAGTTGGTGTTAACATTGCTGTCTTAATTGATTCTGGACTTACTAAAATGATGTTATTAATGATGTCCTTGTTGTTAAAGGCACTAGCAACTGCAATTGGAGCAGATGCTGAAGTTGCGATAACATCAGTCTTTTTGGTAATAACATTGTTAATAAAGTCTGCTACAAGCTGTGTGTACATATAAGTTGTATATGTAAGATTTGGCTTGTCAGAGTTTCCACATCCAAGTAAATCGATTGCATAAACAGTATGCTTTTCTGCGAGAATATCTATAACATTATCCCATTCATATGATGAACTAAAGGAACTTAAATCATGAATTAACAAAACTGGTTTCCCAGATCCCTGTACACTATAGCTGATATTGCCAAATTTCCAAGGATAACATGAGTTAATACGTTTATCTGTGATGCCCTTCGATGTTGCTGTACTAAAGATAAGTTTATTTATAAGGTGTGCTGTTGTAAGAACGGCTGTACAGACACCTGCAAAAAGACCGAGCTTTTGCCATTTATTCATATATTACCTCCGAATTACTAAATAATTAGTATTTTCTTATATAATATTATAGTCTAATAAAGACTAACTATCAAACAATAATTTCAAAATACAAATTTAAAATCTAAATTACTCAAGTATTATATAAATAGTAAAAAAGTACTTTATTTCTAGTCCAAAATAGGTTAAAATTTTTATGGTAGTAGTAAAAAGTGCAAAAAACAACTACATTTTTACTATTTTTATGGTACTATAGAACGTGTAGGTACCATATATTAAATCTTTTGTTTATTAAGTATTGGAGCAAATATGTATAATAGAGAAAAGGCACAGGAGTTTATTGAAGAAGAATTCAGATATTGGCAGCTTGAGAAACTAGAATTAGAAAATGATATTCAACTTGGTAACTCTAAACTTGTCTCTATTGATAATGAGATATCTGAGCTTAAGGAAAAAATGGGAAAAGATGATTATGCTTTTCATTCCACCAATTTTGACGATGAATTAGCAATCAAACTTGAAACATTAAATAAAACAAAAGAGGAAATCCTATCAGAGGACATTGCTTATAAGGATCGGTTGAAGTTAATAGAGCAAAAGATAGAAAATTTAGATCATATAATCAATGACGATGATTTACAGGATAATGATACTACTACAGAAATCTCTAAAGATATACTTAGAAGTATAGAATTTGAAAGAGAACGAATTTCTCGAGATATTCATGACACAGTAATACAAACATTGACGGCTTTGTCATATAAGGATGAATTTATTATTAAATTAATTGAACAAGATGCAAAGAGAGCAAAGCTAGAATTACAATCAAGAAGAACAGCACTTAAAGATTGTATAAACGAATTAAGAGAGATTATTTCAAATTTACGTATGGGACAAGTCAAGGATTTAGGATTTGAAGCTGCATGTAATCAATGCATTTCTAAATTAAAAGATTCCAGCGATATTATTTTTAATTATAGCTTTATTGGTGATGATAATGTGGACGACATTATTGCAATAAGTATTTTACGAATCATAAACGAACTTACTAGTAACTCAATTAAACATTCTAAATGCAGTAAGGTCGATATTAGTATTAAGAAAACCAACAATGAGATAGTACTTAAACATAAAGATAACGGTATCGGATTTGATTTCGATAATCAAAGACATGTAAAATATAATAAAACAGGTTTTGGTATGGTGATGTTAAGGGAACGTGTTGAATTACTTAAAGGGGTGATAAGTTTTTCTAATCACAAGGGGTCTTCATTTACTATAACAATACCAATAAAGTAAAAAACGGGAGGGTTTTTATGGCAGTTAACGTTTTACTAGCAGATGATCATAGAATGGTCAGAGAGGGGCTTATTCAATTGCTTGAGATGGACCATGAAATTCAGGTCGTTGGTGAAGCAGGAGACGGTTATGAATGCTTAAACTTAGCAAATAAAACGAAGCCCAATGTAGTTCTATTAGATATTAATATGCCTAACTTGGATGGCTTACAAGTTTTAAGTATAATGAAGCAACAGAAAATGCTTTGTAAAGTAGTTATTTTGACAATTCATAAAGAAGTAGAGTATTTAGTTAAGGCTTTAGATGAAGGTTGTGATGGATATGTATTAAAGGATTCAGATTTTGATACATTAAAGAAAGCAATCTTTGCAGTATATGCTGGTGATACTTATGTTGAGCCAAGCTTAATGCCATTACTTAATGCAAGCCTTGCAGAAAGAGATGTAATGAATGAAAAGTTAAGCGACTTAACTAAGAGAGAAATCGAAGTACTTAAAATGATTGCTGCAGGATCATTTAATAAAGAAATCGCTTCTACATTAAATATAAGTGAAAGAACAGTAAAGAATCACGTATCTAATATATTTAAGAAGATCGGTGTTTCTGATAGAACTCAAGCTGCTGTTTTTGCTATTAAAAACAATATTATTTCAATAAAGTAATTAGCTAATAGCTATCAATATTGAAAAGTAAGAGGATTTGATTAATCAAATCCTCTTTTTTATTATTATGTTTCATGTGAAACATATAGAGAATTATCTCAAGTAGAGTGTGAATTGTTATTCTATGTTTCACATGAAACATTAGCTATAATTATCTTGGTATGAATTTAGCTATTAATATATGATGTTTCACATGAAACATAAGTTGAAGCAGGGATTAATTATTAGCTATATTATAGACTCTTATGCGATGTTTCACATGAAACATTCAAGTATGGTAAAATGATATTTGATTAGATATTAGATAAGATATTAGATAAGATAATAGTTGAAACTATATATTCAATCCGCATATAAGCTGGAAATACTGCTAAATACAGGTTTTCAGAAGCTAATGTTTCATGTGAAACATTTTAAATTAGGCATAAAACCTAGTTGAAGATAGACTAGATGATTGATATATGCGGTATAAGAATAAAAATAATAGCTATTACTAATAGCGATTGTAGTATATTATAGAATAATAATCCATAAGCTAGATAATAAAATAAGAATTAATAACTATTATATACTGTTTAGATAATAATGACATGACTTTGAATTCAATACAACAATAATAAATCCATTTTATATTTCTTGTTTTTCCATCCTCAATATTACTTTATCAAAAAAACACAATTTTTCAGAGGTATAATAACACATCTTAAAAATCGTAATTTTTTAAAAAATCATATGTTCCACGTGAAACAAAATGGAAAAAACTATGGATAGTTTTTTGACGAAGTGATATAATATTTAATAGTTATTTACGTGAAGTTTCACGTGGAACATTACATTGTTAATGTCATTGATTTATATATTTTACACTAAAGATAACTATTAAAAGGAAATAAAATGGGAGGTATAAGATGGGTCGAACTATAGCAATTGCTAACCAGAAGGGCGGCGTTGGAAAAACAACAACAGCAATTAATTTATCAGCTTGTCTTGCAGAGGCAGGTCAGAGAGTTCTTGTTATCGACATTGATCCACAGGGTAACACAACTAGTGGATTTGGTTTATCAAAAGATGGTTCCAATAATACGGTGTATGAAGTAATTCTTCAGGAATGTAATATAAGAGATGCAATTATTGAAAATGTAGTCGATAATCTCGACATTATCACATCTAATGTAAATCTTGCTGGTGCAGAAATTGATTTAATTGATATTGATAATAGAGAGTATTCACTTAAGAGTGCAATTACAGAAGTAAGAGATCAGTATGATTATATAATTCTTGATTGCCCACCTTCATTAAGTATGCTAACAGTTAATGCTATGACAGCAGCTGATACAGTTTTAGTACCAATACAATGTGAGTATTATGCTCTAGAAGGTTTGACACAGTTAATACATACAATTAATTTGGTTAAGAAGAAACTTAATCCAGAACTTGAATTAGAGGGTGTTGTATTTACAATGTATGACTCTAGAACTAATTTATCATTACAGGTCGTAGAGAATGTAAAAGATAATTTACAGGAGAACATTTACAAGACAATTATCCCTAGAAATATTAGACTAGCAGAAGCACCTAGCCACGGTTTACCAATTAATATTTATGATAGTAAATCATCTGGAGCTGAAAGCTACAGAATGTTAGCTGCAGAAGTTATGGGAAACAAATAGTGAAAGGTGAGGGATTTTATGGCAACAAAGAAGACTGCAACAAAAGGTTTAGGTAAAGGCTTAGGAAAAGGCATTGGTGCTTTAATTCCTGAAGTTGAAACTAGTAGTAAAGAACCAATCATTAAAGAAGTTGAAGTAGTTAAAGAAGTAGTAAAAGAAGTTCCTGTTGAGAATAAAGTAAAGATTTCATTAGTAGAGCCTAATAGAGATCAGCCAAGAAAGATGTTCGATGAAGATGCATTAATTGAGCTATCAGAATCTATTAAGCAGTATGGCATTTTACAGCCACTTCTTGTACAAAAGAAGGATAACTACTATGAAATTATTGCAGGTGAACGTAGATGGAGAGCTGCTAAGATGGCTGGAGTCAAGGAAGTACCTGTAATTATTAAGGATTACACAACTCAGGAAGTTATGGAAATCGCTTTGATTGAGAACATCCAGAGAGAGGATTTAAATCCTATTGAAGAGGCACTTGCATATCAGAGGTTGATTAAGGACTACAGATTAAAACAAGATGAAGTAGCTGAAAAGGTATCTAAATCTAGAACAGCTATTACAAATTCTCTTAGATTACTTAAGCTTGATTCAAGAGTACAAGATATGGTAGTTGAAGGTAAATTGTCTAGTGGTCATGCAAGAGCTATTATTACAATTGAAGATAAGGATAAGCAGTATTTTATTGCTCAGAAGATTTTCGATGAGAAGTTAAGCGTAAGAGATGTAGAAAAGCTTATGCGTGAACTTGATAAGCCAGAAAAGGTAGAGAAGCCAAAGCCAGAGAATGACTTTGTTTACCGTGACTTAGAAGAGAAATTTAAGAAGATTATGGGCACTCAGGTTGTTATTAAGAATAAGAATAACAACAAGGGTAAGATTGAGATTGAATATTATTCTCAGGCTGAGTTAGAGCGTATTATTGACCTATTTAATAAGGTTAAATAATAAATTGCTAAATAAAATTAGCAAAATTAAATATTAGGAAGGTAGAATTATGTTAGACGTATTTGGTTTGTTTGAAGTAAATACACTATACGTGCTAGTTGGCATGATAGGATTTACACTTATAGCATTTATACTTGCAATAGTAGCTATTGTCAAAGCTTCTAAGATGAAGAAGAAGTACACATTAATGATGGAAGGCTCGGAAGGAAAGAGCATAGAAAAGCTAATTAGAGAGTATACAGGCGATATTAAGGGCTTAAAGGAAACTGCAGATGCCAATACTGAATCTATCAAAGATATTTACGAAAAGTTAGAGTACACATTTACAAAGGTTGGAATAGTTAAATACGACGCCTTCCACGAAATGGGCGGAAAGTTAAGCTTTGCTCTATGTATGTTAGATAAGGCCAATAATGGTTATGTTGTAAATGTAATGCACAGTAACACAGGTTGCTTTGCCTACATTAAGGAAATCGTTCGCGGTGAGTCTTACTTAGAGCTTGGCGATGAAGAGGCAAAGGCCTTAAATGAGGCACTTGCAGGACGTCTTGGTGATGCAAACTTAAGTAAAGAAGTTAATGATTTAGTTCAGCAGAATAAGATGTAAATTTTCACATAAATAAAGACTAAATTAGTGTTGAAAAAATACTATATCAGTGCTAAATTGACATAGATAAAACATATACACTAAAATTAAAATATATAAGCATAAATTGCAGAAATGAGGAAATATGTTAGATTTAAAATTTGTAAGAGAAAATCCTGATATTGTTAAACAGAATATCAAAAACAAGTTCCAGGATAGAAAACTTCCTTTAGTAGATGAAGTTATTGAATTAGATGCTCAGGCTAGAGCAACTAAGACAGAAGCTGATGAATTAAGAGCTAACCGTAACAAGCTTTCTAAGCAGATTGGTGCTTTAATGGGTCAGGGAAAGAAAGAAGAAGCTGAAGAAGTTAAGGCTCAGGTAAACGCTCAGGCTGAAAAGTTAAAGGAACTTGAGGCTAAGGAATCAGAACTTAATGAAAAAGTTACTAAGATTATGATGACAATCCCTAACATTATCGATCCTTCAGTACCTATTGGTAAGGATGATAGTGAAAATGTTGAAATCCAGAAGTACGGCGATCCTGTTGTACCTGATTTCGAAATCCCATACCATACAGATATTATGGAAAGATTTGACGGAATTGATATGGATTCAGCAGGTAAGGTTGCAGGTAATGGTTTCTACTACCTTATGGGCGATATCGCTAGATTACATTCAGCAGTAACAGCTTATGCTAGAGATTTCATGATCGATAGAGGTTTCACATATTGCATCCCTCCTTACATGATTAGAAGTAGCGTAGTTACTGGCGTTATGTCATTTGATGAAATGGACGCAATGATGTATAAGATTGAAGGCGAAGACCTTTACTTAATCGGAACTTCAGAGCATTCAATGATTGGTAAGTTCATCGATACAATCACACCAGAGGAAGAACTTCCAAAGACACTTACAAGTTTCTCTCCATGTTTCCGTAAGGAAAAGGGTGCTCACGGTATTGAAGAGCGTGGTGTTTACAGAATTCACCAGTTTGAAAAGCAGGAAATGATCGTTGTTTGTAAGCCAGAAGAAAGCAAGATGTGGTTCGATAAGTTATGGCAGAACACTGTAGATTTCTTTAGAACACTCGATGTACCTGTAAGAACACTTGAGTGCTGTTCAGGCGATTTGGCTGACCTTAAGGTTAAGTCAATTGACGTTGAAGCTTGGTCTCCAAGACAGAAGAAGTACTTCGAAGTTGGTTCATGCTCTAACTTAGGCGATGCTCAGGCTAGAAGACTTAAGATCAGAGTTCAGGGTTCTGATAAGAATAAGTACTTTGCTCATACATTAAATAACACTTGTGTTGCACCTCCTAGAATGCTTATTGCTTTCTTAGAGAACAATTTACAGGCAGATGGTAGAGTTCTTATCCCTGAGGCATTAAGACCTTATATGGGCGGAAAAACAGAGCTTGTACCTACAAAGTAATTAAATAGTTAATCGATAGATTTAAAAACTAATCTGCTTATATCCAATGGGTATAGGCAGATTTTTTTATAAGAAAATGATTTTATATAGGGGGATTTTATGAAAGAGGCAGTGAATCCATTTTTACCAAGTTATGAATATGTGCCAGACGGGGAGCCACATATCTTTGGAGATAGCCTGTAATTTGATTGATGGGATAAATTATAAGGAGAAGGAAGAAAAGGCTCTAAATAGCCTTAGAATAAGCCAAGATGGCCCTGACAGAGAAGTAGGAGAAGACCAGTATGTTTCACATATTCATAATACATGTGTGATTGGCTATAAGTACTTTGAATTGCAGCCTCCTACAGCTCCTACTACATTTACAAACTCTTCTAAGTCCACTAATATGACCCTTAATCTAACAATTCGTGGAGAGGCTAAAGGTAAATTTAATATAAAGCTTATTTATAAGAATAGCACTTATGAAAATGTAAATATTTGCTTTGAGTTAAATTGTAAAAATGAGACATGGACAAGTTTTAATACAGATAAATTCCCATTAATAGAAGGAGAAATATTCGCTATATTCTTTAGATACGAGGGTGAGGGTGAATTTGAATTTAAGGACTTTAGTTTTAAGAAGGTCTAAATTTTACAAAAGAACAAATTGATATAATGTCTAAAATTTACAAAAGAAATCATTGAAAAATGTCTGAAAATTACACAGTAAATTTTACAGATTTAAAGGATCAATAATAGATACATTTTCAGAAAAAAATATAAAATCAAAAACGCCCCTAGCTTGGCTAGGAGCGTTTCTTGTGTTGAAATGAGAAGAAATTAATATCAAATCTATTACACATTATTATATTTAAAGGAGATTAATATTACTGGAAATCAACGACATTAATCCACTTCTCAAGCAAGTCTTTTTCTTCCTTCTTGTCCTTAGCTAATCTAGCTGCAGCTACAATTGGAAGCCATGTAGTAACATATGTCTTCTGTGTGTTAGTTAACTTACAGAATTCATCCATGTACTTATCTGCAATTTCACTAGCTTCACCATACTGAAGCTTAAGTAAAAGATAAGTATTAGCAATATCTGCAGAAGCGTTACCCTGAGTAGCATGTACCCAGTCTACAGCAGTAAGACCCTTAATGTTACCATCTTTATCTACATCGGCGATAATATTGTCTGGACAAAAATCACCGTGACAAAGCTTTGTGTGATTATGCATAGAATCAAGTCTTGTCTGAAGTTCATATTTTGTTGAATTATCAATTTCAGTGAGTGAATCAATCTGTCTCTTTAACTTATCTTTTAAAACAAGTAGGAGAGGGTTAGATTTTTTCTGGAAATCTACCTGGTATTCTACCATCTTCTTGATGTATTCCTCAGTTTTATCAGGATACTTCTTGATTAACTCAGTAAGAGTTGGTCCTTCTACATACTCACTTGTGATACTCCACTGTCCATCAGCTACATCAACTGATAAAAGCTTAGGTATCTTTGCCCCAGCATCTTCTACACGAGCTGTATTAAGAGCTTCATATAAAACGTCTGACTTATTATACTTCTTGTCAAAAACCTTAGTTACCTTGTTACCGTCTAAATAAACGGATTTTAACTTATTTTCAGCTATTAATTTTTTCATGTGCTCATCCTTTCTACTACTAAATAGTCCCCATAAAAAGCTTTGTTCTAATCTAAAATATAATTACTTTGTTTTCTTTGTGATATCAACAACCTTACCATAGTAAGCCTTGATGTACATTTCCTTGATTTCACTGATAAGTGGATATCTTGGATTAGCACCTGTACACTGATCATCGAAGGCCATCTCTGACATTTCATCAAGAGTAGCAAGGAAATCCTTTTCTTCAATGCCGTAATCTTTAATTGTATCTTTAATACCGATTGTATGCTTAAGTTCTTCAATCTTATCGATGAGCTTGTTAAACTTCTCATCATCGTTCTTACCCTGGATACCTAAGAATTCAGCAACCTCTACGTAACGTTCCTTACAATGTGGATACTGATACTGAGGGAATGTTCCCATCTTAGTAGGTACGTCAACGGCATTAAACTTCATTACTTCTGTAAGAAGAATTGCATTTGCAACACCGTGTGGTAAGTGATGGTAAGCACCAAGCTTATGAGCCATAGAGTGGCAAACACCAAGGAATGCGTTAGCAAATGCCATACCAGCCATACAGCTAGCTACTGCCATCTTTTCTCTAGCCTTAGCGTCGTTAGCACCATTTTCATAAGCAGATGGTAAATAATCAAATATAGTCTTAATAGCCTTAAGAGAAATACCATCTGTAAACTCTGTAGCCATGATAGAAGCATAAGCCTCTAAAGCATGAACTAATGCATCAAAACCTGAAGCAGCTGTTAAGCCCTTAGGCTGAGTCATATGCATATCAGCATCAACAATAGCCATATTAGGAAGTAATTCATAATCAGCTAAAGGATACTTTAAACCTGTCTTTTCGTCTGTAATAACTGCGAATGGAGTTACTTCAGAACCTGTACCAGATGAAGTAGAAATAGCTACGAAGTAAGCCTTTTCACCCATCTTAGGGAATGTGTAAATTCTCTTTCTAATATCCATGAAACGCATTGCCATATCTTCGAAGTCAGCTTCTGGATGCTCATACATAACCCACATGATCTTACCAGCATCCATAGCAGAACCACCACCGATAGCAATGATTGTATCTGGTTCAAATAATCTCATAGCTTCAGCACCAGCCTTAGCACAAGCAAGTGTTGGATCTGGAGCTACATCATAGAAGCAAGTATACTGGATACCCATTTCATCGAGCTTATCTGTAATGTTCTTAATATGACCGTTCTTGTAAAGGAACTGATCAGTTACGATGAAGGCCTTCTTCTTACCCATAACGTTCTTTAATTCATCAAGAGCTACTGGAAGACAACCCTTCTTGAAGTAAACCTTTTCAGGTGCTCTAAACCAAAGCATATTTTCTCTCCTCTCAGCGACATTCTTGATATTAATAAGGTGCTTAACTCCAACGTTTTCTGAAACTGAGTTACCACCCCAAGAACCACAACCAAGAGTAAGTGAAGGAGTAAGAGTGAAGTTATAGATATCACCGATACCACCCTGTGAAGAAGGTGTGTTAATTAAGCAACGGCAAGTCTTCATAGCTTCTGACCACTTAGCAATCTTTTCCTGCTGTGTAGGAATGTTGATATAAAGTGAAGAAGTATGACCAAAACCACCATCAGCGATTAAGTGTGAAGCCTTATCCATAGCATCTTCGAAGTCATCAGCCTTGTACATAGCAAGAACTGGTGAAAGCTTCTCATGAGCAAATTCTTCAGAAATATCAACTGAAGTAACTTCACCGATAATAATCTTTGTATCTTCTGGAACCTTAACACCAGCAAGACCAGCAATAGTAGCAGCCTTCTGACCAACGATCTTAGCATTTAAGGCACCGTTAATAAGGATAGTCTTTCTAACCTTTTCTGTTTCTGTCTTATTTAAGAAATAGCATCCTCTGTCTTCAAATTCCTTCTTAACAGCATCGTAAATCTTCTTATCAACGATTACTGACTGTTCTGAAGCACAAATCATACCATTATCAAATGTCTTAGAATGAATGATTGAGTTAACAGCTAATGTAATATCTGCTGTTTCATCAATGATTGCAGGAGTGTTACCAGCACCAACACCGAGTGCAGGAGTTCCTGATGAGTAAGCTGACTTAACCATACCAGGACCACCAGTTGCAAGGATGATATCAGCTTCCTTCATAAGCATATTTGTTAAGTCAAGAGATGGAACATCAATCCAACCAATGATACCTTCTGGAGCACCAGCCTTAACTGCAGCCTCAAGAACTACTCTAGCAGCTTCAATTGTTGAACCCTTAGCTCTTGGGTGAGGACTGATGATAATACCATTACGAGTCTTTAAAGATACTAATGTCTTAAAAATAGCAGTTGATGTAGGGTTTGTTGTTGGAATAACAGCAGCAACAACACCGATAGGCTCTGCAATCTTAGTAATACCAGCAGCTGTATCTCTTTCAAGAACACCACAAGTCTTTGTGTCCTTGTACTTATTGTAGATATACTCAGAAGCGAAATGGTTCTTGATAACCTTATCTTCAACGATACCCATTCCTGTTTCTTCAACTGCTAACTTAGCAAGACGAATTCTTTCCTTGTTAGCTGCAAGAGCTGCTGCTCTAAAAATCTTGTCTACCTGTTCCTGAGAAAATGTAGCGAATTCACGCTGTGCTTTTCTTACTGAATTAAGCTTTTCTTCAAGAGCTTCGACTGTGTCAACGACTAATGTTTTCTGTTTCTCTGACATAATCTCCTCATTTCTGCGCTGCCAATAAATTTGACTTACGACCCGGATAAAGAAATATAGATAAAACGTTGTTGCTAATTAAGGGAGGTCTATATTTCATATCGTAAATAAATTCTTTAGAAACGTAAGCAGCGCTTTACGCTTCTAATTTAGGTAAAAAGTAGCTCTAAAGGAAAAGTTACTTTTCTAACGAAGTTTGATAATTAATTAACAAGGTCAATATACCATGAGAAATAACCCGTGTCAATAGAAACTGTTAAAAAAATAACAAGCAATTTCACCTAAAAATTTGTACATTTACTAGTAATATTTTTTTTATTCCACAACTAATTGATATATTATTAAATATATGTTATTTTATAATTAATTGCAAGTGCTAGCTATATTTTTATGCTAAAAAATTAACAGAAGGTATACATAGATATAAAGTACTTGAACGTGATAATTTTATAAACCAGATCAAATGCAGCATTAAGTGGGGTAGGCTATGAAAAAGGTGAGTGTAGATAGCTTAAAAGGCAATGAAATATTGGCATTACCTGTAGTTTCTGACAACGACATCGTATTAATTCACGCAGATGTGGTGCTCACAAGTGATTTAATAAACCGTATCCACAATATAGGTTTGTATGAAGTCTATATTAAGGACGATCTTGTTAATGAAACTAAGGAAGAAAATCATGTAGAAATTCCTAAACAAGGGGAAACTGTACATGTTTATAAGGTTGAGGAAACAATTGAAAATTCTAGAGAAGTAATCAAATCTGTTTTAGAGAAGCACATTTACAAACACAATGAGGAACTTAAGCAAATCGGAAGAGAAGCGGAGAGAATCATTGACTCTGTACTTGAGGAACCAGAGGTAATTACTAACATTACGGAGATTCGAAATGTCAGTACAGATATGTATACTCATTGTTTAAATGTGTGCTCCCTCTCTACAATTATGGCTCTACGTCTAAGAATGAGCGAGAAACAGGTTAGAAATGTATCTCTTGGTGCAATCCTTCACGATATAGGTTTGCGCTATATTAAGGTACCTTATATAAATGTGACAGAGTCCGATATGTCCGACAAAGATGCCATTGAATACAAGAAACACACTATATTTGGCTATAGTTCTCTTCAGGATGAAACTTGGATAACAGATGTGGCAAAGGAGATTATTTTACTTCATCATGAAAGAATTGATGGTTCAGGCTATCCTTTTCAGCAAACAGGTGATAAACTAAGGTCAGAGGTAAAACTCGTATCAATATGTGATGAATTTGATAGTCTCATAAGTGGAATCGGAAACAGAAAATTAAAGATTTATGAGGCCATTGAGTATCTGAAGGTGCACGCAGGAACTACATTTGACGCGGCTATTACAGAAAAATTATTAGACTCCGTGGCAGCCTTCCCTGTTGGCATTACAGTAATTACTGATAAGGGTGAAAAGGGTGTGGTAATAAGGCAGAATCGTGAATATACAGATAGACCTGTTATAAAAATGACCTTCCACGCAGATGGTACACCATACGAAGAAAATATTGAGAAGAATCTTATGACAGAGCTCACAATGTTCATTGTTGATACAGAATAAATTATAGAAACGAGTGATTTTATGAACATATATACTAGAGCAGTGGGATTTAGTGATTTGACCTCCGAAAAGGAAGAAGAATTCATTAAATTAGGTATTGAGGAAAGTTTAAAAGAAGGATTTGTCGTAAGACATGAAAAGCTAGATAGAGGCGTGATAATTCTGCGCCTAAGTGAGTCCACAGGCCTCTACATTTTTGGTAGATACGATGGTGATAATTTTAAGTACGAATATTATTATCCCTTCGTTGTGGGCACTAGAGTAACGGATAATGAAGAACTTACGGTGGAGAGACATTTAGATAAGGAATCCTACGCAGTGATTTGCGATGAGCTAAAGACGGGCGTTACCCTGATTTTTTATTTGCAAAATGTAATGGATTATTTCGATTATCTCTTTAGTGGAAAGGAATTTAAGCTTGAAAAGTTCAATCCAGACGTGAGAAATGCCATTTCAAAGCAGGCAATTAGAAATAAAAAAGTGGCTCTAACAGCCCTCTCTCTTGGTGGTTTAATCCTTCTTCCAACAGCGAAGAAAAAGAAGATTAAGAGATCTGCTAAGGAAGAAGAGTCAAGAAAGAACCTAATTCAGGCTGCTAAAAAAGGCGATGAGAACGCCATTGAGAGCTTAACCATAGAGGATATGGACAAGTACAATGAGCTTTCACAAAGAATCACTAAGGAGGACATTTTCACAATCATTGACTCAACCTTTATGCCATGTGGCGTGGAGTGCGACCAATACTCAGTTGTGGGCGAGATCCTAGAGCTTAAAACAGAGGAGAATATTTATACTGGTGAGAAAATGTACATAATGCTTCTAGACTGCAACGGCCTTGTGATTACCACAGTAATTAATGCAAAGCACTTAATGGGCGAGCCAGAAATTGGCAGAAGATTTAAGGGCCAGATTTGGTTACAGGGTAATGTAAAATTCTAAAAAAGCAAACTAAAATGAGAATATTAACTAGCTACTTATCGTAGCTAGTTTTTTATTAAGTATTTTGTAGAAGTTGACCTCGAATTTACTGTGTGATAAAATAGCATGCGTAAGCCAATTAGCCTTTAAACAAGGCTTAAAGCTTTATGTTCTCATAGTTAAGTGGATATAACGGGGACCTCCTAAGTCTCAATCCCCAGTTCGACTCTGGGTGGGAACATTTTAATTAAGAAAGCAATAGAAATGTAGAAGGGACATAAGATTTATAAGCTAAATCTCATGCCCTTTTTTACTATAATTTAATGTAACAGGCAAATTTATCCTTTAAGTTAAGAAAGAAAAATTATGTTTAATAAGTATAGAAATATTAAGCTCATAGGAAGCGTTATAATTGTCCTAGCCCTTGTAATTACAGTTGCGGCAAACCTTAGATTTAGGAGCGTGAAGCAGTACAATGAGGATGCTAGTAGGATTGCTAGCGAGCAGGAATCACTTGCAAAAGAATACGAAGAGAATCTAGATGATGAGTCGGATAGTAATTTAGAAGATATAGCTAGTGATATTGGAGCAGTGACAGATGAACAAGGGGAATCCACAAGTTCTTCAGATTTGAATAAAACGGACATAGAGGGCCAAGAAACTAGTGAAGGAACTGAAAGTGGAAATAGCGCTAATGAAAGTTCTAGTATAACAACAACTGATAACGCAGCTAGTGCTTCAGGAAGTTTGACAGGCAGTTCAGGAAACTCCTCAGAAAGTACATCTGGTGGCAGTTCTAATACAACTAGTTCTAGCTCAACTAATTCAGGCAAGAACTACATTAAAGTGACTATTAGAATTACAGTAGCTGTGCTTCTTGAAGAAAGCAATTACAGCAGATTATCAGATACAGTTAAGGCAAGCATCCCATCTAATGGTGGTATTGCCTATGAAACTCTTTATCTTGAAGAGGGTTCAACAGTACTTGATGCCCTTGTGGCAGTAGCCAATAAAAACGGAATTTCAATTACTAATAGAGGAGGCTATGTTTCACAAATTGCAGGCTTTGGCGAGAAGATTTTTGGAGGCTCGGCAGATTTCAGTGGCTGGACCTATTATTTAAATCACGATACTAAATTGATAAATTCAGGAGCAGGCGCAAAAAAACTAACAGATGGTGATTACATTTGTTGGTGGTATACCACTAATTGGGGAGACTATAAAGGATATTAAAGGAGAGGCAAGATGAATAGTAGATGTCCATTTTTTACAAAGATGCATCCTTTGGTGCTATTAATATACATTCTTGGCATGCTAATTGTAACTATGAGTAGCCTTAATCCTCTACTACTTTCCCTTTCACTGATTTCAGGCATTGCAGTTTTAGTATTTCTAAAGGGAAGGAAGGCTAAGCTAGTTCATATCATATTTTTTAGCATACCAATTCTTATATTTATGATTTTAATTCAGCCCCTTTTCTATCACACAGGCCAGACTGTTCTTTTTTATGTAAATGAATCCGCGGTCTATAAGGAAAACTACATCTATGGCGGCATTGTAAGCCTTATGTTAATCGCAGGAGTGGTTTGGTGCATGGTTTTAAGAGAGCTACTAGATTCTGAGAAAATATACTACCTATTCGGAAAGTTATCTCCAACTCTAGGTCTATTTTTTACAATGATTTTACGCTTCATTCCCCTTATGAGAGAGCGATTAGAGCAAATACATGAGGGTGAGATTGCAATGGGCCGTATAGGGCCAAATGCGGGCCATATAGCCACTATTAGAAATAGGCTTAAGGAAGTCTCAATTCTTGTGGGATGGTCCCTAGAAAGCTCCATAGAGACGGCTAATTCCATGGAGAGCAGAGGCTATGGCCTAAAAGGCAGAACAAGTTACAATAGATTCAATTTTAAAGGCCTAGATATAGGGCTTATAATCTTAGAAAGTTTAGCCCTAGTCTACATGATTGCAGTGTTAGTAACTAAGGGCTTTAGAGTATATTATTTACCTGTGATAATTTTGAATAAATGGGACATTTTCAATATATTAGGGCTTATAGTTTTTGCTAGTTTTGCCCTATTGCCAATTATCCAGGAAATTATCTATAAGATATGGGAGGCGATGAATAATGACTGATAATTTTAATACAGAAATTAATAGAAATAATGACGAGAATAATATTATCGAATTTAAAAACTTTAGCTTCTCATATAGCGGCAGCGATAGACTAGCCCTTGAAGACATTAATTTAAAGGTGTTTGAGGGCACAATAAACCTTGTGATTGGAAAGTCAGGTTCTGGAAAAACAAGCTTACTTAAGATGCTAAAAACAAGCCTTATGCCAGCAGGTAAATATAGCGGAACCGTAAGCTTTAAAGGCCAGGAAATAAGCCAGATGGACTTAAGAAGTCAGACGGAAAATATAGGCTTTGTAAGCCAGAATCCAGATAATCAGATTGTTACAGATACAGTTTGGCATGAACTTGCCTTTGGCCTTGAAAACCTTGGTCTAGATAACAGTAGCATTAGAAGTAGAGTGGCTGAGATGGCTGAGTATTTTGGCATTTCTAGTTGGTATGAGAAAAAGACTAATACACTATCAGGAGGCCAAAAGCAGCTAGTAAATCTAGCTTCAGTTATGGTTACAAGACCTAAAGTTTTACTCCTTGATGAACCTACAGCCCAGCTTGATCCAGTGGCATCAAAGCGCTTCCTAGACCAGATTGTGTCACTAAACAGGGACCTTGGCACAAGCATTATTATGATTGAGCATAATTTGGAAAATGTATTCGAATGGGCAGATACTGTGTTTGCCTTAGATTCTTCAAAGCTTATTTATGCAGGTAATAAAGATGGATTAATAACAAGACTTAATGAATTAAATAGTGAGCTAAAGATGTCTCTTCCAAAGCCTGTTTTAGTTTATGAAAAACTCTCAGGTAAGACAGATAAAATTACTATTCCACAAGTTAGAAGGTGGATAAACAATGAATTTGTGGATATGCCAGATAATATTAGAAAAAATGTGGAAAAGTTCCTAGAAGATTCTGAAGCAGAGGCAGATAATACTCTCAAAAATACAGAGAATAAATCAGATAAGAAGTGTCCGATTATTTCAATTAAGAATTTGTCCTTTTCTTACAAAGATTCCAATAAGGATGTAATTTCAAATCTTAATTTAGATATCAATGAAGGGGAGATTACAGCTATACTTGGAGGTAATGCAGCGGGTAAATCCACACTTTTAAAGCTTATTACAAAGGTTTATAAAGCAAAGACTGGTAAGATTAAATACATGAAGGATAAGCGCCTTATTGCCTTACCTCAAAACCCTCTAACCATCTTTACAGAAGTTAGTCTAGAAGAGGAGTTAGCAGAGGTAATAATGTCTAATCCGGCTCTTTATAAGGGATTAAGTCTTGAGGAGAAGAAGCAAATTGTAGAGGACAGTCTTAAAAGTATGGGACTTTTATTTGCAAGGAAAATGCACCCTTATGATTTAAGTGGTGGCGAGGCTCAAAAACTTGCCCTAGCAAAGGTGCTTCTTATGAAGCCAGACATTTTATTATTAGATGAGCCAACTAAAGGCCTAGATGTATTTTTTAAGGAAGAATTAGCAAAGAGATTAGAGGGACTAGTTAAAAGTGAAAAGATGACTATTTTACTAGTGACACATGACCTTGAATGGGCGGCTAATCACGCTAATAGCTGCGCATTACTCTTTGATAAGAACATTGCAAGTAGAGATAAAGTAAGAAAATTCTTCTCTGGTAATATGTTTTTTACAACAAGCGTTAATAGAATTATGTCTGATTTATTCAAAAATTGCATCAAGCTATCAGACGTTGATAAAATAAATAATCTTTCAAAGGACTGGTAATATGAGTTATTGGTTAATATCGAGTTTTATGCTGATTTTATCCATGATTCCTTTGGCAATTCACTATAAAAGAAAAAAGCTAAAGGCAAGAGAAGTGGTTTTAATCGCTATGATGTCAGCACTAAGCGTTGTGGCAAATTTAATATCAGCTTATACAATCCCACTGCACGCAGGAACCTCCCTAGTAATTCTATCTGGAATAGGACTTGGAGCAGAGGCAGGCTTCCTAGTTGGTACCCTTGCAAGATTTGTATGTAATTTCTTTATGGGACAGGGTATGTGGACACCTTGGCAAATGTTGGCATGGGGCCTTATTGGCGCCATATCAGGAATTGCTTTCTCAAAAGTTGAATTAATCGGACATTTTACAGATAAAAAGGAACTGCTAAAAAGCAATATTAATACGGGTTTAAGAGCAAGCCTAGAACCTCTTGTAATAATAATCTTTTCTGAACTAATAGGCTTTATAATCTATTTGTTTACAAGAGATGAAGGTGAGAGTTTCTTTGGCTTTAGACTTTATGTCTTTGGACTAATTGGGATTCTAATCTATATCATAATTCATAAAAGAAAGATTCCTACAAATGTGGTGACCGTAAGTATATTTACCTTTGTGGTGGTTTTTGTAATCTATGGTGGAATCATGAATTTTGCAGCTTTAATTACAAGCTCAACCTTTATAGGCGGGGGCAAATCTTATATCTCCCTTGAGAGCCTGAAACTTATGTATATTACTGGCATTCCCTATGATTTAAGCCATGCCTTTGCAGCAAGTATTTGCTGCTTTTTGATGTGTGATGGTATAACTCAGAAACTAGAAAGAATAAAGATAAAGTACGGTATGTATTGATGTCGTATTTTTACAAAAAATAAGAGATAGATGAAATTAATTATAAGTACAAGGATTAGTGAATTTCATCTATCTCTTTTATTTTATCTAGTAAGCTTTATACCCCCGCTTAAAGCTTACGCTTTTGAAGCGGGGGATTGCTTACACTGCGTTCAAGTTTAAATCATAGTAATTCTACTTAACTTCTGCGTTTTTCTTAGTTGTAACAACTAAAAGTACTGCTGAAGCTGCCATAAGAATTACGAAAACATTTGCCATAGAATTATCAGCTGCTTTTACATCTGAAGCACTAGTTTCTGATGTAGAAACCGTATCTTGATTAGCTGCAACTTGGCTAGCTTCTACTGAATTAGCTGTAGCAGTTTCAGTTTCTGTGTTAGTATCTACAGTTGCATCAACTAAATTGCCATACTGAAGATATGCAGCGAGACCAATTAATGCATCTCTTGAAGAGTAAAGGCTATCGTATCCAATAAAAGCGCCAGTTGTTGTAGATGACTTAAAGTTTTCTACAAGAGCGTTATACTTAATAGCTGCTGCAGTGGCATCCCCATATTCTGAAAGGAATGCTAAAGAAAGAGCTGTTGAATCTGGATTTAGGGCACCCCATGAATAAACGGCACCAGTTTCTGGATCTGTATAAACTGTTCCATCGCTTGTTGCTGTTGTAGATGTGTGTTTTGCTACAAGTGAATCAATAATTGCAGCAAATTCAGAGTTTGAGTTATAAAAATCTGTAAATCCGGATAAAGTATTACCATCATTATCAGCAGAATAACCCCAGTAAACAACACCGTTAGCATCTGTAATAGTCATAACAGCTTCGTTTAAATTGGCGTTAATAGTTTCATAATCAGTTAAATTAGCGCTATAACTTGAAAGACAAGCATGTATTTCACTAATTAAGTATGGATTAAAATATTTGCTGTCTGAAAGATTGGCAACTGTAACATCCTTTAAAGAATCATTAAATGCAGCGTAGAGGTTAACTCCATTAAAGTTACTTGCATCCTGATTTGTAATATTTACAAGTTCAATAAGTTCTGCATAATTGGCAGCATAGTAACCACTTGTGTTAGATGCTTCGTTAAGTAAGCCACCTTCAGCAAATAAAGTCTTAGCTGTTTCAAGGAATGTGTTAATCTGACTTGATACATCTAAACCAACCTGATTTGCAAGAATTAAGTCTCTAGAAATTGTTCTAAATTCCGAGTTGCTTGTAACACTAGTTAAAAGTGCGCTATCTTCTGAAAGTACGTAGCTAGCGGTTTCTTTAGCTAAACTAGTTACTTCTGATAGACTTGGTTGGCTTTCATTGATTGCTGCAAATGTAGTATTAGCCTGGTTAAATACAAGGCCAAGAACTAATACAAGTCCAGCGATAAATGAAAGACTACGTTTCATTTTTTTCATATTAATTTTCCTCCCGATGAATAATCATCATATGTCAAATCCTCTCACCAGGTGACAAAAAATAAAATTTGCGGGCAAATATCCTGACTTAATGCTTAACCACTTAGTTTTGCCTTCCCAATAAAAAGGTCCTATTAGATATCCCTATATATCTTTTAAGTAAATTAAGAGGACTAATTTACCTGACCTAGATATCAGTGGCGTTTGCAAGTAAGAAAAACTAGTAATAACCATAAACTAAATGTATCAAAATACAGTAGAGTGAGCTGCTATGGATTCTAACCATATTCCTTGCGCGCAATCTAAGTTTACAGATATAGTTCTAGCAAGTCAATTAGAAAAACGCTTTATTATATTCTAAATATTAGATATAATACCATTAGGTTAGAATAGACCAAGAGGAGCATTAATATTTTATGAATTATATAGTATTGGACCTTGAATGGAACCAAAGCGCTTCCGGAAAGGTTAATTCTTTAGCTCATATGCCCTTTGAAATCATAGAGATTGGCGCTGTAAAGCTAGATTCCAAGCTTAGATACAAGGGTGAATGGCATAGAGTTATAAAACCAAGAGTATATACTAAGCTTCAATCCGCAGTAAGAAAAGTAATTCACTTGACTGAAGGCGATTTAGCTAAAGGTGATTTATTTGAAAATGCTATCACAGAATTTTTAGATTGGTGCGGTGATGATTATAGTTTTGCTATTTGGGGAAGTATGGATTTAACAGAGCTTCAAAGAAACATGAAACACTACGAAGTTCCGATTAATTTTCCAAGGCCCTTTATTTACCTAGATGTTCAAAAGCTTTATAGCTACATGTTTTTGAACGGAAAAGACAAGGTGAATTTAAAGAGTGCCATTCAAGAATTAAAGATTAGAGAGACAGAAGAATATCATTCTGCATTATCAGATGCCCATTATACAGCGAAGGTCTTGCAAAGAATCGATTTAAATAAAGTAGGTCACTACACAAGTATTGATACTTACTTCATTCCTAACACACGTCGTGAAGAGATTTATCAGAATTATGGTGAATATGAAAAATATATCTCTAGAGGTTTTGATACTAGGGAACGTGCGGCTGATGATAGAATCGTAAGAGCTTGTAACTGCATTTATTGCGGTAAGCAGATGCGCCGTAAGATTAAGTGGTTTGCCACTAATTCAAAGGTTTATTATGGACTTTTTGAATGCCCAGATCATGGTCTTATAAAGGGACGTTTTAGAATAAAGCAGGCAGATAATGGTCAGTATTTTGCTATTAGAATTATGAAAAAAACGGACATAACAGGGGCACAAAAAATTAAAGATAAACAAACAAAAGAACGTGAACATAAGCGTCTAAAAAGACAAGCTGAAAGAAGAAATGCTAGAAAAAAAGCTGAGAATTAATATTAATTCTCAGCTTTTTTTATTTAGATTAAATGTCACATTTTTACAAAAACAAATCTTAAACAAGGGCATAGATTACTGCAAGTCCAATGATTAACTGAATAATTACAAATCTAATAACCACCTGTGTATCTGACCATTCCTTGTTTTTTCTCATATGGTCATGGATTGGTGTTCTAATATTCTTCATAAAGTTCTTAGTCTTAAATACTCTCATGATTGTAAGTTTAACAAGACCAAGGCCACCATCAATAATAAGCATAAGTGCCATTAAGATAAATAAGAATGGACTGTGTAGCTTTAAGAATGTAATGGCAATAAAGATACCAATGGCTCTTGAACCGGCATCCCCCATAAGTAACTGACTTGGAGATGCATTAAACCAAAGGTAAGCAAGTAAGCAAACTACCATAAGCATAACGATATGTCTGTACTGCACTTCTAAACTAGCTATTTCGTGGAATAAGACATAAGTTGTTGTAAGTGTAATGATTGAAAGTGAAGCACATAAACCATCTACACCATCAGAGCAGTTAGTAACATTAATACTTGCCCAGATTAAAATAATAATTAAGATGCCATAGACAATTGGATTAAGTGTAATTGTCTTATCAAATAATGCAAGGTTAAAAGTGTTAGGGTTAAAGTGTAGGAAAGTTACTGCAGCTACAATTGAAATAGCTAAATCAATAAGGCCCTTCTTTAATTCACCCCAAGGCTTTGATGAAGCATCATCAAAATAACCTGAAAGCATCTCTAAAATAATTAATACTAAGTAAATGCAAAGCTCAGTATTTACCTTAACGAAAAACAAAGTCGAAATTGTGAAGGTAAGGATAAATACAAGACCTGCGCCTCGTGGCTTACCAACAGACTTTGAACCATTTATAGCAAAGGCTCTACCAGCATCTCGAGGTAGGACTCTCTTTGCAAGTGAAATTGAAACAAATGTTAATGCAAATGCGAAAATAACGCCTAAAAGTGTAATCCACTTAAAGTAGTCATCGCCTAATAAATATATAAACATAATGGCCTCCCATAAGTTTTCTAACTGGTTAAATTTTTTTCACGCGTAAGTATATCACAAAGCTAGAAAAAGGGCAAAAAAATAATGACCTAAAGTCAAAAATAATTAGTAATTATAATTAAAATATGGTAAACTAAAAAAAGTAAAAACGTTTAGTTATTTACACAGGGGAATTATGTAATTAACTATAGAGAAAAATGGTTAATTACGGATAGAAATTAAGAGGTGTTTAGGAAAATGAGTAAGGCTAGAAATACTAATAGCAAGAATAATGGTAAGAATAATAGCAAGACTGTTATTAAAACGAGTACAATTCCAGATTTCAAGGACTTAGAATTTACTGAAGTAGATGCTTATCTTTTTGGAAATGGAACACATTATGAAATTTATAATAAGATGGGCGCTCATCTTTGTACTAAAGATGGAAAAGAGGGCGTTTATTTTGTTGTTTGGGCTCCAAGAGCTAGAGAAGTCTATGTTGTAGGTGATTTCAATAATTGGGATGCTTACGGCTATGATATGACTAAAATTTCTGATGGCGGTGTCTATGAATTATTTATAGAGGGCGCTAAGGAAAATCAATTATATAAGTTCTTAATTATAACTCAAGAAGGAAAGGCTCTTTATAAGGCTGATCCATACGCTAATGCAGCAGAATTAAGACCTGCAACAGCATCTAAGATTACCAATTTAAACAATTTCACATGGAAGGATAGCAAGTGGATTGAAGAGAAGAAGAAGGAAGACCATTTAAAGGTTCCTATGTCAATCTATGAGTGTCATATTGGTTCATGGAAGAAGAAGGTAGAAGATTCAGATGATGGTTTCTTTAATTATAGAGAGATTGCACCTGAACTTGCAGAATATGTATCAAGCATGGGCTATACTCACATTGAGCTTATGGGTATTGCAGAGTATCCTTTTGATGGCTCTTGGGGCTATCAGGTAACAGGTTATTATGCTCCAACAGCAAGATATGGTACACCTGAGGACTTTATGTATTTTGTAGATTACATGCATAAAAAGAAGATTGGTGTAATCCTTGACTGGGTTCCAGCACATTTTCCAAAAGATGCCCATGGACTTGCAAAGTTTGATGGCAGCTGCGTTTACGAGTATGCTGATCCAAGAAAGGGAGAGCATCCTGACTGGGGTACATTAGTTTTTGATTATGAGAAAAATGAAGTTTCTAACTTCCTTATAGCAAATGGCCTTTACTGGGTTGATAAGTTCCACGTGGATGGACTTAGAGTTGATGCCGTTGCTTCTATGTTATACCTTGATTATGGTAGAACAGATGGAAATTGGATTCCTAATAAATATGGTGATAACGGAAACCTTGAAGCTATGAGCTTCTTAAAGCACTTTAATAGCATGCTTAGAAAGAGATTCCCACAGGCAATTTCTATTGCTGAGGAGTCTACAGCTTGGCCAATGGTTTCAGGTGATCCAGATAATGGTGAGTGCTTAGGCTTTACATTTAAGTGGAACATGGGTTGGATGCATGATTTCACAGAGTATATGAAGCTTGATCCTTACTTTAGAAAGTTTAATCACGGCAGAATTACATTTTCATTAATGTATGCATATAGCGAGAACTTCATATTAGTATTGTCTCACGACGAGGTAGTTCACCTTAAGTGCTCAATGCTTGGAAAGATGCCAGGAGATAGGGAAGACAAGTTTGCAAATCTTAAGCTTGCCTACGCTTATATGGCTGGACATCCAGGAAAGAAGCTACTTTTCATGGGTCAGGAATTTGGCCAGTGGAATGAGTGGAGCGAGAAGAAGTCCCTTGATTGGTACTTGCTTGATGATGAGTCTCACAAGGATATGCAGGAATTTACAGCAAAATGTATGAAGCTATATAAGAAATATCCAGCCCTTTACGAGACTGACTACGATGATAAGGGCTTTAGATGGATTAATGCTAACGACAAGGACAACAGCGTTTTATCCTTCATTAGAGTTAGTCCTAATAAGAAGAAAAATTTACTCTTCGTACTTAACTTTACACCAATTGAGCGTCCATCCTTTAGAGTGGGCGCACCAATTGCTGGCAAGTATAAATTAGTACTTGGAAATGATGAGGAAAACATGAAAAAAACAATTTCTTCAGTTGAGGGAAATTGTGATGGATATGATAACTCACTCCTTGTAGATCTTGATAAATACGGCATTAACGTTTATGAATTTGATGGTGATGTTAGCAAGGTATTACCAACAAAAATTAAGTAAAAAACATTAACTTATATTTTAACTCCTTACTTCCGATAATAATCATAGAGATGATTATAGCGGCAGGTAAGGAGTTTTTTATGGCATTAAATATTGATGGAAGTAATTTTATTAAAAGTGAAATTAAGGAAAACAGTCCTTCTATAAATATATTAAATAAAACCCTAGATAACACGGCAGGTGTGAAAGACACATTTGCCGCTGTTGTCGTGTCTAAGGGGGAGAAGAAGATTTCAAGCTCCTATGATGACTTATTAAAGGAAGCTGATGATGTAAAGTCTCAGATTATGCAAAGTGCTACAGATGCTAAGATTGGCTTAAATGCCCTTATGAAGAAGCTATCAGGAAGTGAAGCAGTAGAGCTTGGAGAGGATGGTTATAATCTTACAGATAGCTCTAAAGAAGAGATGCTAAGCATAATTGATAAGATTAGAGTTGAGCTTTCTATGCACTGTAAAAACTATAGGGCATATGGCACTGGAGTTAGTAAGGAGGCTATTGAAAATGCTACAGGCTCGAAGGTCTTAGCCAATAAAATCGAAGATAAATTACAAGGTCTTGGTGTGCAATTAGAGGAAGAGGATCTAAACACAATCCAGGAAAATTTGAATAAATTGGACAAATTAGAAGAACTATCAAGTTCTGCAAAACTCTATATTGTAGAGAATAATCTATCTGCATCTATTAAGGATTTATATACAGCAGAGTTTGCCACAAGCACAAGCGCTAATAGACAAAGCCAGATAAGTGAAGCGGATTTAGATAGCATGAAACCACAGTTAGTGCGCCTAGTACAGGAGTCTGGCTGTGATGATTTATCAGCGGCTTTTGAAAATGCAAAGACACTTTTACGCAGTGATATTGCCGTAACTTCAGAAAATCTTGAAAAGTTAGAGGCTCTAGATTCTTTGAATATTTCGGATATGAAATCTATGCTAGGAAAGGCCTCAGTAATTGATAAAATGCTAGAAAATAAGCTGATTTCAAGGGACTTAGGCGAGATAGATTTAACTAGTAAATTTTCAAAATTAGAAACTGTAGCTGAAAGCTTTGAAGTGGTAAATGACGCTAGTTATAGTGAAGTTGAAAGCTTGCTATCTAGAAATAGAGAATTAACTATTGAAAACCTTAAGCAGGAGATTAGCAGAAATTCTTATATAGATACTGAGCCAGAAGATAACTATGAGAAAGATTTAGAAGTTTTAGCTGATTTCCAGCTAGAAGATGAAATAGATTTTAGAACAAATGAGACAAATAAGGCATATGTAACTTTACTTGAAACTAGAATTCTTATGAGTGTTAGTGCAAGGTCTTTCCTTATTAACAATGCGGATAAGATTATGACTACACCTATTTCTAAATTAAATGAAGAGCTCTATAAAAATGTCACAACAGCAAGCAATAACATACTTGCTACAGACCTTGATAGGGAGAGCTTGACTAGCTTAGTGGAAACAGAAATGGCCTTAGAAGAGATAAAGGAATCTCCGATATACATTTTCAATAAGATGCTTAATACTAATAGTCAGATTCAGACCATGACTCTTTCTTACACTGCAAGTCTTGCGGGCCAGCTAAAGAAGAGCTTTGACAGATACAATAACACAGTGGAAACTGTGGGAACACAGATTAGGGCTGATCTTGGAGACTCTATAGTTAAGGCGGTTAATAATAGTGCCGAGAGCCTTATGGATAGCCTTGGCCTAGATTATAATCAGGCTAACAAAGACGCTATTAGAATCCTTGCCCTTAATGGCATGGAGGAGACTAAGGAAAATGTAGACAAGATTAAGGAGGTCAACGAGACCCTTAAAAATCTTATTAACAATATGAAGCCAGAGACTGTCCTAAAGATGATTAGAGAGGGCATTAATCCAATGGATGCGGATATTAATGACCTTAATAAGTTCTTAATTTTAGAGAATGATGGGGCAAGTCTATTAAATGAAGAGAAGTTTTCTAAGTTTTTGTATAAATTAGACCAGACAGATAATATTACAAAGTCCGAGAGAAAGATGTTTATAGGTATTTATCAGATGATGAACATCTTTACTCGTGATGCAGGTGAATCTGTGGGCAGGTTAATTAAGCAGGGTAGCTCTGTAACCATGTCTAATTTAATGACAGCTTATGAAAGCAGGAAGCATGCAGGTATTGACGAACTTATTAGTGAGGATACTGGCTTGGCAGAGGTTTCTGGTGAGGTAAATTATTACACTTCTCTATTTATGAATAGCGAGAAACTAATTACTCCTAATACTCTTAAGAAGGTAGATGATAAGTATGGAATCTTAAGTGAAGGGGTGGAGGATTTTGTTAATGACTTAAATAGTGAGTATGACCCAGAACTAGAAAGACAGCTAGATTACCGATATGTAAGGGAGTTAACAGATGCCGCTAATTTAGAGGATGGAAGCGCAGAAGATAGGCTTTATGAAGAATTGAAAGAAAACGACATGGCAGTAAATATTGGTAACATAAAAGCTGTCAGTGAGTTTATGCAGTCTTCTAATATTAGTTTGGCAACTTATGAGAACTATAAGTTTGATAAGAATAATAAAATTGATAATCTTGAAAATGTTATTGAAAAAATCGGACATGAGCCAGACTTATCAAATTATATTTCTGAACTTGTAGATGCTAGTAAGGAAGAACTTGAAGCTTTAATAGAAGGAAGATTAACAGATATAAACAATCCAATTGATGATCTTGATTACCAGTTGTTTGATATGTATAGAAAGTCCACAAGACAGTTTAATTATATTGCTAATAGAGCAAAAGAAAGAGACTACAAAATCCCCTATATGACTGAAGAAGGCCTAGGAATTATGAATGTGAGCCTTGTTAGTGAGGAGGAAGTATCTAGTCTTGCAATTAAATTAAACAGCAAAACTTATGGCAGCAGTGAGCTTAATTTAGAAGTTAATGACTTATCTGTAAATTTATCTCTTAGCATTGAAAACAGCGACCGGGCATTAGAAACTTTAAAGTCTGATCTAGAGGCTGTATTAAGAAATCAGCATGGATTTACTGAAGTAACTTTTAATGAAATTTTTCAAAATGAAAATAGAAAAAAAGCGACACAAATTCCAACTGAAAGCTTATATGAAATTGCTAGGGATATGGTAACTGTAATGGTTTAGATGCATTTTCATCAAGGATTATTCAAACAATACAAGGATAAAAATGCACTAGTCACGTTAAGAAATGGGAAATAAGTCCGATATATAAAGTACAAGGAAGTTAATACTTGAGATTTTTCACAGGGCGGTGGAGGACAAAAAGAGAGGTTTTACTATGAGAATTAATACTAATATATCAGCCATCGTTTCTAATAACGCTTTGCAAAAAGCGCAGAACGCTTTATCTACCTCAATTGAGAGATTATCATCTGGTTATAAATTAAATAGTTCCCTAGATGATCCGGCTGGATGTGCCATTTCAGAGAAAATGAGAATGCAGATTAGAGGCCTTAATCAGGCTAATAATAATGCCTCTGATGGCATATCAGTACTTAACACAGCTGAAGGTGCAATGGCAGAGATTCAGTCTATGCTTACAAGACTTAAGGAACTAACAGTTCAGGCAGCCAACGATGTTAACTCTGATAGTGAACGTAGATCTATTCAGGAAGAAATTAATAATATCAATTCAGAAATAGATAGAATTTCAGATCAAACAGAGTTTAATACTCAATCTTTAATTAACGGAAATTTAACTCGTCGAGTTTATTCCGATTACCAGGGAGTTAATCAGTTAGAATGTACTGATAACTTCGTAGCTGGTATCTATGGCATTACTGTAACTAGCGATGCAAGACAGGCAGTTGCAGTGGCAAGTTCAACAATCACAATGACAGACACACAAGTAATTGGAGAAGGACAGGCAGGGGGTATTAACATCAATGGCTATATTGTAGACATTGAGGCAGGAGATACTCTAGATACTGTTATGGGAAAAATTGTTACAGGCATGAATAATGCCGGTGGCAGTGCATTTACAATAGTTGACCCTTATTCCAACGACACAAAGACTAACGGTACTGAGTATGCAGGATATGTGCCAGCAACAACTTATAATTCTACATACCTTGTAATGATGACAAATCAGTATGGTTCAGATCAGAAATTAAATATAACTTGTGATAACCAAGAGCTTGCAAATTTACTCGGTATGCCGGCAGCTTATAACGATGAGGTAATCGCAGAAGGAACTGATGTAACTGCAGAATTTTCAACGGTTACAGAGTCAGGAGTTACCTCTAGAGTAGGCTTTGAAAACTCAGCAGTAATGTCTACAAAGGGAACAATAATCACTATTACAGATGTAAATAACAAGGAATTTGTCTTAGATGTTCCAGGAAATGTATCAGGTACAGTATTTAACGACAAGACTAGAAATAGCGGCAAGTCACAGGTTTTAATTGCAGGTTCAGCAGAAGAAATCAATCAGGAAGTAACTGATGTTGGAACATTAAGTGTTCATATAGGAGCTAATCAGGATCAGGTTATTATTATAAATGTACCTGAAATCTCAACTTATACATTAAAGACAGAACATATCAATGTCATGACTGGCTACACAGCTCAGCTCTCAATTGACATTGTAGATGACGCCATTACTAAGTTAAACAAGGTTCGTTCTCAGCTTGGTGCCTATGAAAATAGATTCGAGCACACAGAAAATAACTTAGACGTATCTTCAGAAAATCTTACAAAGGCACTTTCAGTTATGACAGATACTGACATGGCTGAGGAGATGACAGAATACACAAGCTACACAGTAATGACTCAGGCAGCAACTTCAATTCTTTCACAGGCTAATCAAAGACCTGCTGAGGTATTACAGATTTTAAATCAGTAAAGAAACAGCTTTGTAAAAAATGGACATATTAAGGGAAGGACAGTTATGAATAATGATTTAATTAGAACCTATTCATATAGAATATCACAGGCGAATAGATCTCAATTAGTTGTAGTTATTTATGACTTGGCAATTGACTATTTAAAGGAAGCCTGCCAGTTAGAAAAAGTTGAAGAAAAACGACATAATATTGTAAATGCAGGAAGAGCTATTGATCAGTTAATAGTTGGTCTTAACATGGAATTTGATTTATCACAAAATTTGTTTATTATATACAACCACATAAAAAGAAGCTTAATTTCAGCCTCTGTAAAGCTAGACAATGGTGAATTAGAAAGGGTTATAGCTTTACTTAGCAAATTAAGAAAGAGTTTTTATGAGGTTAGTAAAGCGGACGAATCAGCACCACTTATGAAGAATACGCAAAATGTATACGCTGGTTTGACCTACTCTAGACTCGGAGCTTGCGAATCGGTTACAAACAATGCAAACCGAGGCTACATAGTTTAGAAATGTTCCAAAAGACAAGATGTCTTTAAAAATGCTTTTGATGTGCTATACCATAGACTCTCCTTAGGTGGGAGAGGGAACTCCCACCTAGAGAATCTCTTTATAGAACAACTTTATATATATTTTTTGGAAAGGGTGATTTAGACACCTTAGTTAAAGTCGCCCAAATTTATTTTTGCTTTCCAGTCCCCCTCATTATAAAAACCCCTGGTCAGGATTTATTCCTGGCCGGGGGCATTCAAATTTATAGTCTATTTAAATCTATAATCTATTTAATTTCTAATTAGTTATTTAGAATCTTAATTTTCTCTTTGAGGCATGTCGTCTTCTACGCCTGCTATTAGAATTATAATTCTTAATTACAAAGGCAAGAATTATTGCAAATGCAATGAAACCAAGTAAAATCCAAAGATTAATTCTTAGGCATTTCTTTGCTGTGTAGTTTGAGCTTGAATCAGACTCCTCTAAATAAGGCAAGAGACTGGTGTTTGTGGAATCGTTTGAGGAAATCGTTAGGGTTGTGGTACCTACTACATTTTCACCAAACAGATACTTTAAATGCACCGTTAAATCTCCGTTGTCGTTAGTTAAGTCATAGTTATCATCAATTGCAACCGTAACGTCTGATGAAGAACCAGAGTTAGGAATTGTAATAAATGAAGCTGTTAAGTTATAGTTTAGAGCTCTGCTTGTAAATACATCTGATGTGTAGATTGTATCGTTTGTTAGAAGCGAGCTTATGTTACTGCTTGAAGTAGTTGTCTTTGTGAAGTTCTCAAAACCCCATTCAAAAAGGGCCTTAGTATCCACAAATCGGCTAGCATCATCTGGCTCCTGGAAGGTTACACAGATTAGTCGCATTCCGTCTTTTTCTGCAAATGTTACAAGAGTATATTGTGATTCGTCTGTAAATCCAGTCTTACCGCCCTTGCAGTATTCATAGTAATATTCCCTGCCATAGAGCATCTTGTGACGGTGCTTGAAGGTTCTAGCTGTGTCCGTCTTATTAGTTGCTGGAATTGTGTAAGTTGTGTAAGTCGAATCGATGCTAACGAAAGTAGCGTTGTTGTAACAAGCTCTTGCTATCATTGCCATATCATAGGCTGTTGTGTAGTGATTCTGATCAAAAAGTCCACTGGCATTGGCAAAATGTGTATTAAGGGCGCCAACTTCAGCGGCTTTGGCATTCATCATGTCCACAAAGCTCTCTAAATCGCCTGCTACGTGTTCTGCAAGGCCATAGGCAATTTCATTAGCGGAATATAAAAGCATTCCGTATAGGGCCTGTTCAACTGTGTATTGCTCGCCTTCCTTTGTACCAAGGTTGGCATCTTCTGTTATATTGACGGACGCTACAGCTTCCTTTGAAAATGTAACAATGTCGGACATGCTGCAATTTTCAATAGTAAGAAGTCCGGTTAGAATCTTAGTTGTACTTGCGGGATAACATTTCTCATAGGCATTTTTTTCGTAAAGAATTGAGCCTGTATCTGCGTCTATAAGAATACAGCTTCCTGCTGAAACATCTGGGGCACTTGGCCATGTGGTAGAGTTTGTATCTACTGAGGATACTACGCTACCAGTGGATGAAAGAGCTGCAAAGGTCTGTATAGGGCTAGATACTAAAAGAGCGGCTGCGCCAAGTAAAGCTGCGGCACGCTTTAAATATTTTTTGAATCTAAACATGATATTTCCATCCTTTATTCTTTTAACGATTAAATTATCGCAATCATTCTTATTATAGTAACTTTCAAAAAAAGGTGCAACTTACCGTAGCTGAAATCTCTATATTGGCAAAATAGAAAAAATCATATATAATACGAAAGTTACAAAAAATCGTTGGGCCTATGCCCGTTTATTTTTGGAGGAATTAATGAGATTAAGAAATGTACCTGGCGCAAGAGAAGTCATGGTTGAGAATAATTATGTTTTTACAGAACCAATTGGAATGAAGGGAACATGGGCAGAAGTTTTTGGAAATAATAATCCAATCCATATTGAAATTGGAATGGGTAAGGGAACATTTATTACAACACTTGCAGGCTTAAACCCAGATATTAACTATGTTGGAATTGAAAAGTATTCTTCAGTTTTACTTAGAGCTGTAGAAAAGCAGGATGAATTACAGCTTCCTAATCTTCGTTTTATTAGAATGGATGCTGAGGCAATTACAGAAGTATTTGCTAAGGATGAAGTAGATAGAATCTATCTTAACTTCTCAGATCCATGGCCAAAGGATAGACATGCTAAGAGAAGACTTACATCAAGACAGTTCTTTGCAAGATACAATGAAATCCTTAAAAAGGAAGGCAGAGTTGAATTTAAGACAGATAATGTAGACCTTTTTGATTTCTCGTTAGAGGAAGTTGGAGAGGCTAAGTGGAATTTAGTAGATTACACTAGAGACCTTCATCACGAGCCAAGAATGAATGAAGGCAATGTTATGACAGAATATGAGAAGAAGTTTTCAGAGGCAGGCAATGCCATCTGTAAGTTGATTGCCAACAGATAATTAGATAACTTAGAATAGATACAAAAAAGCTAGCTAGGAATTTCCTAACTAGCTTTATTTTTATTATCTAGATACATTGTAAAGCGGACATTCGGAATCCGCTTCGCTACTTCCTCATGAACGCAGTGGCACTTTGTGCCACCTGTCAGAAGGGGCTTTAACCCCTTCTGACACTAGTAAGCTTTATACCCCCGCTTAAAGCTTACGCTTTTGAAGCTGGGGATTGCTTACACTGCGTTCATAAAAATGTAATTCGGCTTAAATCTCATCAAAGGAATCGTAAGGCTTTACATTGACGTCCTTCTTATTAAGGAAGTGCTGAACTATAAGGTCGATGATGTAGCCAAGCACTGCAACGATTGGAACTCCAAGGAACATTCCAGCAACGCCCCAAAGGCTTCCGCCAACAGTAATACCAAAGATAACCCAAAGTGGCTTTAAACCAATGCTATCGCCAATAATCTTAGGTCCAATAACAAGGCCATCAAGCTGCTGGATAACTAAAATCATAATTGCGTATGGAATTACTAGGAAGATGTTAGTGATTATAATGAATAAACCACCAATAACTCCGCCGATGTATGGTCCAAAGTAAGGAATCATGTTAGTTACACCAACAATAACGCTTATTAAAACCGAATATGGCATTCTAAAGATTGTCATAATGATGAAACAAAGAATACCAATAATTAAGGAATCAAGCGCTTTACCAAAGATAAAGTCAAGTAAAATGGATACGCTGTTTCTAACGATTACACGAACTGAATCTGCACTCTTCTTAGGAAGAATTCCGTAAAGAACTCTCTTTGACTGATAGAAGAGGTTTCTGTGATCTGAAATCATGTAAACCGAAACGATAATAGCAATAATGAAATTTACAAGTCCCTTAACAATAAGCATGGATGTATTGAAAATGTATGGCACCATGTTAGTTACGATATTAGATAAGTAGTCTAATATTCTTGGATAGAGACTTTGAATGTAATCATTAACTTCCTTGAAATCTACAAAAGTCCAGTAAGAGTGATTGTTCTCAAAGGTAATGATGTAGTTATAGGCATTGTCATACCATATAGGAAGTTTGTCTATAATTTCCTGTAAACTTAAATAAATCTGTGGAATTACAAAGCCAAGTAAAATTACAATGAATCCAATAGCTATTAAGTAAGCAATAATTATGGCTAAAACTTTTTTTAGCTTAGCTGATTTTATATGAAAGGTTTCTGTAAATACTTTATTATAGAGAGTCTTTACAAGTGGATATAAAACCAACGCAATAAATCCGCCAGTAATAAAAGGTCCAATAAGCTTAAAGAGCTGTGAAATTACCTTAAAGGTAATAGCTAGGTTACCAATAAGCTTAAAAATCAAAATAGAGCATAATACAAAGGCAAGGGCATATATTAATATAGAGAAATATTTATCACTTTTTATAAAGTGAAACTTATTAGAATCCTCTGTATCATAAACATGATCCTTTTCGTAGTCTCTTGTCTCTTTATTATCTTCTTTCTTATAAGTTGCGTCCTTAGAATTGTCAGGGACAAAATTCTTACTTTTCTTTTTTGAGTAGCCATCTTCAATATCAGATATTTTATCGATGCTTTCATTTAGCCTTTCAATACTGTTTTTTGTTGTGACTTCTTTATCGGTCTCAGTATTATTTTTTTTCTTTGTGGATGAAAAAAAAGAAAATTTAGCCATTTACTGCCTCCAAGTTATATATATTTGTTATTCATAGAGATTATCATATTTGAAATAATAATTGGGTAAAAAGTTTATTTTTTAATTTGCTTTTTATAAATCAAGGGATTTTTTTATAATTTTGCGAAAAATTTTTTGTAAAAATTCGACCCTAGTTCTAAAGTTTGAAAAAATAGAATTCAGTGTTTGTGCGGGTTTGAAGCCTTAAAATATCTATACTATTCATTGTAAATTAAAAAAATTCGCAAAAAAACGAAAAAAGGGCTTGCCAAAAAGATAATCATCTACTATAATTACATCTCGTTGGGACACAAGTTCTTACGAACCGGTCTTCTTAATAGATTATAAAGAAATTTGTTAAGACAAGCAACACACTTCATCAAGAAGTTTTCAAGCCACTAAAAAAAATAAAAAAAGTGCTTGACAAACAAAAACTTCTGATGTATAATGAATAAGGTTCTTACAGAGCTAAGAACTGAAAAACAAAATAAGCACCGCTAGCTCAGTTGGTAGAGCACCTGACTCTTAATCAGGGTGTCCAGGGTTCGAACCCCTGGCGGTGCACTGGAAGGTCTTATGATTTAGGAATAACCTAGGTTGTAAGGCTTTTATTTTTTGTTCTGACGGGGCAAGTTGTCAAGACTCGCTTGCTCGATACATTTTCATAATTATTCTTCTTTATATAATTTCCTATAATTTATCTTCCAATTAAAAATTATTATCTAAGTTAAGAAATTTTTAATAAAGCTCTAATTCTATTATAATGGTATTGAGAAAACTGTTGTGTTATTCTTGAAAATGTAAGGAGTGATATGACATGTTTGGATATGTTATTGTTAATAAGCCTGAACTTAAAATAAGAGAGTTTGATGAATATCGATCTTATTATTGCGGTTTATGCCATACCTTAAGAAGTGAATATGGATTTAAAGCTCAGATGACTTTAAGTTATGACTTGACTATGGCGGTGCTTTTATTGACAGCTCTTTATGAGCCTGAGGTTACAAGGACAAGAAGGACCTGCAAAGCACACCCAATAAAAAAGCAGGCAATGAGTGAAAGCATTATTACTAATTATGTGGCAGATATGAACGTGCTTATGTCTTATTATCATCTAGTAGACGATTGGAAAGATGAGAGAAAGATTCAAAGCAAGGCATATGCTAGCTTACTATCAAAGAATGTTAGTAGTATAAAGAAGCGTTATCCTCAAAAGGCAGCAGCTATTGAGGCGGGTCTTAATGAGCTTTCAAGCTACGAGCAAGCAAATGAAGATAGCATCATAAAAGTTTCACAAAGCTTTGGTAAGGTATTGGCTGAAGTTTTAACTTATAAAGATGATGAGTGGAAAACTAATTTGCATAATCTTGGAATGGCCTTGGGACAGTTTATCTATATTATGGATGCTTATGATGATCTAGAGAAGGATAAGAAAACTGGAAACTATAATGTCCTAAAGGGCTATGAAAAAGAAGAAGATTTTGATATATTTGTAGAAAATATTCTTAAGGCTCATATGACAGTAGTTGCCCGTGAGTTTGAATTTCTTCCTATAATAGAAAATGCTGAGATACTTAGAAACATAATATACTCAGGGGTTTTCATTAAGTTTGAAGAAGTGAAAAAGCGCAGGGCCGAAAGAAAAAATGAAATTAATAATGATATTAAAAATGAATCGAAAAATAAAAAATGAATCTAGATAGGATTTATTTTGGAGGTTATAATGTCGGATCCATATCAAGTTCTTGGGGTATCAAGAGATGCCTCAGATGATGAAATAAAAAAAGCATATAGAAAATTAAGTAGAAAGTATCATCCTGATGCTAACGTCAATAATCCTAATAAGGAGCAGGCTGAGGAGATGTTTAAGACTATTCAGCAGGCTTATAATCAGATTATGAAGGAAAGAGAAGGTGGCTTTACAGGCGGCTCTTATAGTCAGAATAGATACGGCACAGGTAGATCTAGTAGTTACGGTTATGATGGTGATTACCAGAATTCTAGAGGTGGCCAGTATCAAGACTTTGAGGACTTTGGAAGCTTCTTTGGTTTTGGTCCTTTTGGCTTTGGCGGTTATTACGGAGGCTATCAGGGAGGTCGCTCTAATCAGGCTAATATGAATGGGGACGACCAGACTTCACAGAGACTTAGAGCAGTAGCTAACTACATTAATAATGGTGGTTTTGATGAGGCTATTAATATTCTTAATGATTTAGAGGATAGAGATGCTAGATGGTATTTCCTAGCAGCTAATGCCTATGCTGGCAAGGGCAATCAGGCAGCAGCTATGGAATATGCTAAGAAGGCGGTTTCTATGGACCCAGATAATTTTCAATATAGAAATTTCTATCAGAATCTAGCAAGTGGTGGCAGTTGGTACAATGCAAGACAGCAGTCTTATAGCCCAGCTAATGGTGCTACATCCTGCATGACTTGTCTTGGTACTTGGTTGCTTTGCAATTTCTGTTGTTAAAAATTTTATAAATGATATAATATTTACTAAGAGAATACAAACACATCTAGTTAGAATTAGCTAGATGTGTTTTGCGTTATTAAAGAAAAAAATATTTGATTAAGAGTTAGATAACAAGCTTTAGGGTAGAAAAATGGGGGTATTTATGAAGAGAAGATTGAGACTAGCCTTATCTATTATTCTTAGCTTAGTAATGCTTTCTACAACTGCATGCGGCTATAGTGAGTGGTTTGTAAAAGAGGCGGGAGAGTCCTATTTAGTGGGCCTTATAGAGGATGGCCTAGATGGAGAGCTAGATAGTGACACAGATTCTTCTAATGAGATAGAAGAAGAGCAGGTAAATGAAAGTGAAAGTGAGAGGTTTAACAGCTTCGTTGAGGATTTGTTTGCAGAGGTTATGGAAGATAGCGATTTAGTTAGCTTGCATGCCTATCTTGAACATCCTGAAAATTATGGAATTGAAGACTATGAGAAAAGTTTTGGAAGAACGGATTTTGATAATTTAGGAGATACTTCCTTTTATGATGAAGTTTTAGAAAAGCTTGATGAGTTTGAAAAATCTGAACTTACAAAGAGTCAGCAAATAACTTATGAAGAGCTTTATCTTATGATGGAAAATGAGAAAAAATATGCAGACCTTTACTTGCTTAATACAGATATTGCCCCAACAACGGGTGTGCAAGTCCAGATTCCTATTCTTCTTGCGGAATACAGTTTTGTGGAAAAAAAGGACATTGAAGAGTATTTAACACTTCTATGTGATTTAGATGAGTACTTCGCGGATATTCTAAAATACGAAAAGCTTAGGGCTGATGCGGGATATTTTCTTGAGGATGATCTAGCAGACGAGGTGATTGATACCTGCAATTCATTTTTAGAAACTGCAAAAAGCGAGGACGGAGTTTTAATCTCTAGTTTTAATGAAAGACTTGAGGAGTTTGAAGGACTTACAGAGGAAGAGAAGACTAGCTATAAGTCGGAGAATGTAACTGCTATTAATGAAAATGTAGTGCCAGCCTATGAGGCCCTAGCTAAGGGCGTTGAAGAGCTAAAGGGAAGCTCTAAGTATAGTGGTGGAATTTGTAACTATCCAGATGGCAAGCGCTACTTCGAATATTTAATGAATAAGAGACTTGGCATTGATATGTCAGTGGATGATTATTATGAACTGGGTGAGGATTATGTAGAGGATTTACTTAATCAGATGAGTACTCTTATGTATGGTAATCTTTCGGTTTATAATGGCATGTCAAACTTTAGCTTTAATATGTCAGATCCTGAAGCTATATTAGAGGATTTGCAAAAGCAGATTGTGGAGGATTTCCCAGCTATTGGGGATACAAGTTATGAGGTTAAATATGTATGCGAGGCACTTGAGGATTATGCTAGTCCTGCCATGTATTTCATACCACAAATTGATAACCTAGATATTAATTCTATCTATATTAATAAGGGTTCAGGTGAGAAAGAGATTTATCCAACCCTTGCTCATGAGGCTTATCCTGGTCATCTTTATCAGACTCAGTACTTTGCTTCTAAAAATCCTGACTGGATAAGATATATCTTAGCTCCTGGTGGTTATGTGGAAGGTTGGGCTTCTTATGTAGAGGTTTACTCTTACAACTTTGCAAGTACTGGTAATGAGGATTTAAATAAGCTTATGGGCCTAAATTATGAAACGACTTTAATAATATATGCTCTTGGAGATATTGGGGTTAATTATTATGGCTGGGATTTAGATGAGTTATCAGACTTTGTTACGGATTACTTTAATGTAGGTTCTGATGCTGTTAAGACAATGTATGATGCTTTTGTGGCAAATCCTGGTAACTACTGTCAGTATGCCTTTGGTATGGTGGCAATTGAGGAATTGAAGTCTGAGGCAGAGGACGAATTAGGAGATAAGTTTGATATTTATGAGTTTCATAAGTACATTTTAGATATGGGCCCAGCCCAGTTTGATATTCTTTTTGATAATTTAGATGCTTGGTGTAAAAGCATTAGTTAATAATTAGCTTAGATGTAGAAAACTTTATAGGAAAATGTGTAAAAGCCCCGTAGTTTCTTGATATTTAGTGGAAAGTCTAGAGATTTACGGGGCTTGACATAGCTAATTAAATTAACTATCATTTAAGAATATGTGTACTGGTATATGTTTTTTATAGATACATTTTCAATACGCAATTAACAATGAGTTGATTTCTGCCAATTGGTGGATTAATGCTAATAAATGATAGGAGGAAGATCAATGCCAAAGAATAGAGGAAATTACTATATGACAACAGCTATTGCCTATACATCAGGCAAGCCTCATATTGGTAATACATACGAAATCGTACTTGCAGATAGTATTGCAAGATTTAGAAGACAGCAAGGATATAACGTATTCTTCCAGACAGGTAGTGACGAACATGGTCAAAAGATCGAGGAGAAGGCAGCAGCAGCTGGTGTATCTCCAAAGGAATTTGTAGATGAGGTTTCTACAGAAATTAAGAGAATCTGGGATTTAATGAATACTTCTTATGATAAGTTTATAAGAACTACAGATGAAGACCACGAGAAGCAGGTTCAGAGAATCTTTAAGAAGTTATATGATCAGGGAGATATTTACAAGGGTGCTTACGAGGGTCTTTACTGTACTCCTTGTGAATCTTTCTGGACAGAGTCTCAGTTAGTTGATGGAAAGTGTCCTGACTGTGGACGTGAAGTTAAGCCAGCTAAGGAAGAAGCTTATTTCTTTAAGATGAGCAAGTATGCTGATAGATTAATTGATTATATTAATGAACATCCAGAATTTATTCAGCCAGTGTCAAGAAAGAATGAAATGATGAATAATTTCTTATTACCAGGTCTTCAGGATTTATGTGTATCTAGAACTTCATTTAAGTGGGGTATTCCAGTAGACTTTGATCCTAAGCATGTAGTTTATGTATGGCTTGATGCTCTTACAAACTATATCACTGGTATTGGTTATGATTGCGATGGTGAATCATCTGATTTATTCAAGGCTAACTGGCCAGCAGATCTTCACTTAATCGGTAAGGATATCATTAGATTCCATACAATTTATTGGCCTATTTTCCTTATGGCTCTTGATTTACCACTTCCAAAGCAGGTATTTGGTCATCCATGGCTTATCCAGGCAGATGGTAAGATGAGTAAGTCTAAGGGAAATGTTATCTATGCTGATGATTTAGTAGATATGTTTGGTGTAGATGCCGTTAGATATTTCGTATTACACGAGATGCCATTTGAAAATGATGGTGTAATTTCTTGGGAATTATTAGTTGAGAGAATGAACTCTGAACTTGCTAACACACTTGGTAACCTTGTTAACAGAACAATCTCAATGTCTAATAAGTATTTTGGCGGAGTTGTTAATAAGACAGGTGTTAATACAGATGGTGCAGTTGATGCTGAAGGTAATAGCGCAGATTACGATGCTGATCTTAAGGCAGTAGTTACAGGAACAGTTAAGAAGGTAGAAGATAAGATGGCTACACTTCATGTTGCTGATGCTATTACAGAAGTATTTACATTATTTAAGAGATGTAATAAGTACATCGATGAGACAATGCCTTGGGCACTTGCTAAGGACGAAGCTAAGAAGGAAAGACTTGAAGAAGTTTTATATAACTTAGTTGAGGGTATCACAATTGGTGCTAACCTACTTAAGGCTTTCATGCCAGAAACAACTGAGAGAGTTTTAGCTCAGCTTTATCCAGATAATATGGAAGCAGGTCTTCGTGACTTTGATGACTTAGATAAGTTTGGTTTAAGAGAGTCAGGCCTTAAGGTAACAGAAAAGCCAGAAATTCTCTTTGCAAGACTTGATATTGAAGAAGTTTTAGCTAAGGTTGAAGAGATTCAGGCAGCACAAAAAGCAGCAGCTGGCGGAGTTAAGTATCCAGAAGTTGAAGCTAAGGAAGAAATCTCAATCGATGATTTCGATAAGATTCAGATTAGAGTTGGCGAAGTATTAAAGTGCGAGCCAGTTAAAAAGGCTAAGAAGTTACTTTGCTCACAGATTAGAATTGGTGATGAGGTAAGACAGATTGTATCTGGTATTGCTAATTTCTACAAGCCAGAAGAAATGGTTGGTAAGAAGGTAGCAGTTATTACTAACTTAAAGCCAGTTAAGCTTTGTGGTGTTGAATCACAGGGTATGATTCTTGCAGCAAGTGATGATGAAGGTAACTTATCAGTCCTTACAGTTGATAAGGATATTATTGCTGGTAGCGAGATTAAGTAATAAATAATTAGTGGCTTACTAATTAATAGGAATAAGAAAAGAGGAGTTCTTAATAGGACTCCTCTTTTCTGTATAAAAGCGACATAAATTGTCACTGATAATTTTGTATAAAAGCGACACGCTTGTCTTAATGGTTTATTTAGCAAGTAAGTTAGAAAGCTCTACAAACTGCTCTAAAGTAAGGGCTTCTCCTCTTACTGTCTTTGGAAGGCCCATGCTTTCAAGGGCATTAGCTAAATCTTCCTTTGTTACATTACCAAGACCATTAGATACGCTATTAAGCATTGTCTTTCTTCTCTGAAGGAAAGATGCCTTAATAAGGTTAAATAATAATTTTTCATTCTTAACATCGTAAGCTGGTGTCTGATATCTATTAAGTCTAATAACTGCTGAATCTACGTTAGGACGTGGCATAAAGCAGCTTGCAGGTACATTAAGTACGATTTCAGGCTTTGCATAATACTGAACTGCAAGGGAAAGAGCACCATAGTCCTTAGTACCAGGACCTACTTGCATTCTATCGGCAACTTCTTTTTGAACCATGATTGTAATGCTATCGAGAGCTACATGATTTTCAAAAAGTCCCATAATAATTGGGGTTGTAATATAGTAAGGGAGGTTAGCAACTACCTTAATTGGCTTGCCGTTGTTTTTCTCCTCAACAATCTTGTTAATATCAAGCTTTAAGATATCTTCGTTAATAACTGTTACGTTGTCGTAGTATCTAAGGGTATCCTCTTTTAAAATAGGGATAAGCTTAGTGTCGATTTCTACAGCTACGACCTCTCTAGCATTTTCACAAAGAATCTGTGTCATGGTACCAATACCAGGGCCGATTTCAAGGACGAAGTCATCCTTTGTTACTCCCGCTTCTCTAACGATCTTCTCTACAATATTCTCATCAATAAGGAAGTTCTGGCCGAACTTCTTCTGAAAATTAAAGCCGTATCTGTTAAGTACAGCAATTGTATTAGTCGGATTGGCAAGATGCATTATATTATCATAATCTGTCATAGTTAATTCCTTTCAAATCTAATTAATTCATAATTAGGCGTCTAGATATTATATCTATAAATACTAAAGCTTGTCTAGTTATTTATGTAGACAAAATGCTTGTGGTCTCTCCAGTCGTGGTCTAAATAGGCGTATTTATGGGCAATTCCCTCGTCTATCCAATTTAGTTTTTCCATGACCTTAAGGGAGGGATAATTTGTGGTTAAGACATAGCTGTTAAAGCGATGTATATTTTTATCAGCAATTACAAGGTCCACACAGATTGGTATAAACTTAGTGGCAATGCCTCTGTTTTGATAGGCGATATCCACTTTGTAGCCAATATTGCAGGATTTCGTATAGCCAAGGATTATGTTTGAGAATGAAAATGTAGCAACTACGTAGTCTGGCTTATCCTTCTCAAAAAGATAAAACCTCACATACTTTCCTTTGATGATTGCGTTATATTCTGTATTTAACATAAGGGCTATATATTCGGTGCTATAAAAATTCTCAGGCTTTGCAGTTTCGTAAGGATTAAAGCTCTCTTTGTTTCTTTTATAGAAATCAAGAACAATATCTGCATGGCCCTCGTCTAAGACCTTTAATATATAGTTGTCGATGCTATATTCTAATTGCATGACTCTTCCTTTCTAGCTTTTTTCTTAGATCTAAGCTCCTTAAAAAATTCTGTTAGCATGTTAGAACAATCTTCCTTTAAAACACCACGAATTACCTTACATTGGTGGTTAAATTCCGCCATATTAAGTAGGTTTATTATGGAACCTGCGCATCCGGCCTTTGGGTTCATAGAGCCAATGATTACATTTGGAATACGAGCCTGAACAATGGCGCCAGCGCACATCTGACAGGGTTCAAGGGTTATGTAAATGCTACAATCCTCGAGTCTCCAGTCGCCCATATACTTACTAGCCTTTTTAATGGCTGTGATTTCTGCGTGGCCAAGAGTGGTTTTATCAGTGTTTCGTCTGTTATAACCTCTACCAATAACCTTGCCCTCATAGACAATTACGCAGCCAATAGGTACCTCGTCTAATTTATAGGCCTTCTTTGCCTGAGTGATGGCCTGTCGCATATATTTTTTATGTAAATTTAATTCTTCTTTACTTAAATTCTCTTCATTCATAGTATTTACCTTATTTCTTATAAACTAATTAGATTTTATCATATTATATTGAGGTTGACAAAAGCAGTAAAAGCTAAGTATAATTTAACTTACCGTGCAGCCGGGGTGGTAGCAGGACCCTGTACCTGAAATCTGCTATAGCAGGGGTGATGCTTTGGTTGAGGGCTTGATTTTATGGAGCAGCCCAGTAAAAGTGGTGATGACGTTTGGGTCTCTCGCAACAGAAATCTACGAATCATGTCAGGTCGGGAACGAAGCAGCATTAAGTAGAAGCTTCTGTGTGCCGAGAGGTTGCCTGGGCCGAGCTAACTAGACTGGTAACGTCTGTGGATGATTGTTCGAGGCCAGAGCGCGCGGTTTTAAAACATTGGAATAATTTATCTTTTATAAATGCCACACTGAGGGTGATCCTTGGTGTGGCAATTGTTATCCTAATAGACTTGTAAAGATGTCTTTTAAATATTTGACATTTGATTTATAATTTAATTTAGGATTTTCCAAAATAAAAAAAGAGAGATAAGAATATGGCATATCAGGCTTTGTATAGAAAATGGAGACCCGATAATTTCAACGATGTTAAGGGTCAAGATCACATTGTAACAACACTTAAAAACCAAATAAAATCTGATAGAATCGGTCATGCCTACCTTTTTACAGGTACTAGAGGTACAGGTAAGACAAGTATTGCAAAGATTATGGCAAAGGCCGTAAACTGCGAGCATCCAGTGGATGGCAACCCTTGTGGTGAGTGCCCAACTTGTAAGGCAATTGCAGCAGGAACTTCTATGAATGTTATTGAAATTGATGCTGCTTCCAACAACGGTGTAGACAACATCCGTGAAATCAGAGATGAGGTGCAGTATTCCCCAACTGAGGGTAAATACAAGGTTTACATAATCGATGAGGTTCATATGCTTTCAATCAGTGCCTTTAACGCACTATTAAAGACTCTAGAAGAACCCCCAGCTTATGTAATATTTATCCTTGCCACAACTGAGGTTGCAAAGATTCCGATTACAGTTTTATCTCGTGTGCAGAGATACGATTTTCATAGAATCACCATTGATACAATTACTGATAGATTAAAGGAACTTATGGAGGCCGAGCACATTAATGCTGAAGAGAAGGCCCTAAGATACGTGGCTAAGGCAGGAGATGGCTCCATGAGAGATGCCCTATCCCTACTTGATCAGTGTATCGCCTTTTATCTTGGTAAAGACCTTAAGTACGAGAACGTGTTGGATGTACTTGGCGCCGTAGATACAGATGTTTTTAAGAAAATGTTATCTATTATTTTAAAGGGTGATGTGGCCGGATGTATGAATCTCATTGAGGAAATTGTTATTTCTGGTCGTGACCTAGTACAGTTTGTTACTGACTTTGTTTGGTATCTTAGAAATATGTTACTTATTAAGACAAGTCCAAGCCTAGAAGCGGTGGAGGATGTTGTTGAATTATCTAGGGATAATATGAATGAGATAGCAGAACAAAGTAAGGATATAGATGCTAATACTCTAATGAGATATATTAGAGTTCTTTCAGAATTAGAGGCAGATTTAAAGCTTGCTAGTCAGAAGAGAATTAAGTTAGAGGTTAGCTTAATTAAGATGATGAAACCTGCTATGGAGAAAACTAACGATGTTGGGGAGCTCTCAGCAAGGGTATCAAAATTAGAGACAGAGCTTGAAGAAGCTCTAGCTAAAATAAAAAATGGTGTTCCAAGAATTGCCATAAGAGATGAGGAGAGTAGTCCTACAAAAGAAGAGGCAGCTCCTGTTGAAAAAAGAGTCTATAAGGCAGTTCCTGAGGACATAAAAAAGATTGCAGCATCATGGAATAGCATTGTGTCAAGCATTGATAATGGCTTACTTAGAGCCATGCTTGAAAATGAACATGTTACTTTAGCTGATGATGGAATTAGTCTTGAGATTATGGTACAATCTCTAAGTAGCTATAACGATTTAAGCCGAGAAGAAAGAAAGGCTGAATTGGTAGAGTTAATTGAAGAAAGAACCGGAATTAAGGTGAATCTTCTTGTAACTAAGATAGACGATAATGATGATTTCCACAGACGATATGTTGACTTGAAAGAATTAGTGGGAATCGATATAGAAATTGATGATACGGAGGAAATGATTTAATGGCTAAGAGAGGCGGTTTCCCAGGTGGTATGCCTGGTAATATGAATAACTTAATGAAGCAGGCTCAGAGAATGCAAAGACAGATGGAAGAGCAGCAGGCTGAATTAGAAAGCAAGGAGTTTAGTGCAACAGCAGGTGGTGGTGTTGTAGAAGTAACTGTAACAGGTAAGAGAGAAGTTACTAAGGTTAAGATTGATCCAGAAGCAGTTGATCCAGATGATGTTGAGATGCTTCAGGACTTAATCGTTGCAGCAACTAACGAAGCACTTAGAAAGTGTGAAGAAGCGTCTGCAGCTTCTATGTCTAAGATTACTGGCGGTCTTTCAGGACTTGGCGGAGGATTATTTTAATGGACATCTATAGTGGACATATAAATAAGCTAATAGAAGAACTATCAAGATTACCAGGTGTTGGAACAAAAAGTGCCCAACGCCTGGCATTTCATATTATTAATATGCCTGAAGAGGAAGTAAAACATCTTGCTAGCACAATGGTAGAGGCTAGAGGCCACATTCATTACTGCAAGACTTGCTTTACTTTAACAGATGAAGAGGAGTGCCCAATTTGTAGAGATGCCAAAAGAGACCATAAGACAATTATGGTTGTGGAGCAGACACAGGATTTGGCAGCCTATGAAAAGACAGGTAAGTATGAAGGCGTTTATCACGTGCTTCATGGAGCAATTAGTCCAATGCTTGGAATTGGACCATCTGATATAAAGCTTAAGGAACTTATAAAGAGATTAGAGGGCGATGTAGATGAGGTAATTATTGCCACTAATTCTAATCTTGAGGGTGAAACAACAGCAATGTATATTAGTAAGATGATTAAGCCAACAGGCATTAAGGTTACTAGAATTGCTAGTGGTGTTCCTGTAGGTGGGGACCTTGAATATATTGATGAGGTAACACTACTTAGAGCTTTAGAAGGAAGAACTACCTTATAGTTTTGAAAGAAAGCGACATAAGTCGTTTTGTAAAAATGCGACATGCAATACATTTTCAAAAAAAGGGAAGTGTAGTGAGTAGATGATTTTGGGGAAGCAGGCCTAGTGCCTAAAAGGGAGAATACATGGCAGAAAATATGATGGGTGATATTATCTCAGATCACCGCGAAAGAATGTTAAATCTAAAGAAGTACTATCCTTTCTTTAAACTTATTGATACCAACTTTTCTCAGTTCAAGGATGGCAAGTATGAGATTCTTGATATGGGATATATTCTTATGGCCATTCTTCGATTCTTTATTGAAGAGAATAATTTTAAAGAAAAGGATGTTACTTATATTGAATATCTAGAATTTACAACTGCTCTGCTAAATAGAGACTTTGGCCTTAAGCTATCTGAGGAGGAAGCTAAGGAAATCTCTGATTACATTTTTGATAAGATCAAGAATGACGGCAGACCATTTGAATTTTCTTATTTTGATCCAGTTGATAAAAAAAGATATATTTCCAGAATGAAGATAATTGAGAGTACTATTCGTAACAATACGGTATGGTACTCTATTAGTGCTGACGCTGTAGAGTTTTATCTTGATACCAAGGAAATTAAGGATGAGAGTAGGATAAATGTATCTCAGCTCTTACTTGAAAAGATGATTAACTCTGAGAATTTCAGAGGTGGTATTGAGGTTGTTGAGCGTATAAATGAAGAAGTTAATAGACTAAAGCAGAAGAAAAACGAAGTTTTAGTTATATTATCAACAGATGTCTATGCAGGTATTGAGGCTTATGAGGACTTTGTAGAGACTGGTATGAAATGGTTTGAAGACGAGGAAAAGCTCTTTAAAAAGAATCAGGAATTAATCTCAAAGGCCATTGAAAAGCTTAATGCAGGTCAGACTTCAGTAAAAAGCGAGAGCTATTATAGAACGGTTAATGAAATTTATAATCTTGAAAATCAGCTTAAGCTTGCCATGAATCGACATGCGGAGCTTTTAAGAGATTGTACTTTAATGCAGAAAATGACAGATGATGCTGTAAGAAAGGCTAAGCTATCAAGACTTAGATCTCACATGGATTTTACAGCAACACTGAATGCTTTGATAAAAAGAGACAAGGCGGATGCCTTAGAAATTCTACTTAATCCGCTTTTTAAGCCAAACATAAAGAAGAACTTTAATATTACAGCAATTGACGATGCCTTAACTGTTAAACCGGCTAAGTACGAGTTTAAGGAAAAGGTAACTAATGAAGAACTAAAAGATATCGTCTTTGCAGATGAGGTGGAAGATGCAAGAATCAGGTTTAATTACATTTTCATAATGAATAATATTATTGCGCTTCTATCTAAAAAGGAAAGTTTGACTTTAAAGGAATTCAACGAATACATGGAAAAAGCCTACGATGAGAGGATTTTAAAGAATGCTGATTACTATTCCTTCTTTGTAAATCTTTGTCAAAAAGAGAAATATAATTTAGGTGGTAATGAAATGGACAACGAAACATTTTTAGATGGAATCCTAAAGGAAGCCTACGAAGGCAAGGACATCTTAAAATTTGAGTTAGAAAAGCAGCAGGCACAGATGCTTGAAATCGGGGATAATTTAGAGGTTAGTGATATTCTGATTAAGAAGGTAAGTTAGATAAAAGCTAATTTAGATAAGGAGTTTTATGGAGAATCGAAATTTAGATAAGGCCTTAGACATAGTATCTAAGCTTATACAAGGGGAAAATGTATCAGAGAAGGGCGCCAATGCCACACTTTATCAGGAGTACAACACAAATGCTGAAGTTTACGACATTGTGCATATGTCTCTTAAGAAATTTAATCTAAATATTTATGAATATAATAACGCTTTATTTGTGGGACCAAAGGAGAATAATAGGGTCTTTGGTTACAGCAATGAAGAGCTTAGAGCTAAGATGGGCCTTAAGCTTAATAAGGAATTGTACTTAGCTTATTTTGTAATCTATAACGTTATCACTCTATTTTACACAGACACAGTAAGTTCGACTTATGCAGAGTTTGTAAGATTAGAGGATATTATTGCAAATGTAGAAAAGACCAGCCTTTCAATCATTGATAAGTCAGCTGGTTTAATTATGGATGAAATCGAAGAAAACTCATTTAAGCAGATTGCTCTTAGCTGGGATGAATTACCAGCAGCAACTATTGAAGATCAGTCTGGACTTAGAGCTGCAAGAAACTCTAAGGCAGGTTTTGTAAAGATAGTTGTAAACTTCCTTATTAGTCAGGAGCTTTTAGTGGAAAGTCAGGACAGATATTATCCAACAGATAGATTTAAGAGCCTGATTGAAAACTACTTTGATGAGTATAGAGGAAGATTTTCTGAAATAATGAATGGGGAGGAATAGAAAATGCCACAAATTAATAGAATTCGTGTTAATAACGTAAAATATAACTTCGCCACTCAGTATTATGATGATTTTATTATGCGTTTTAACTGCAAGAATACAATTTATGATCTAGCCAATGGTGGTGGTAAGAGTTTACTTATGCTTTTACTCCTACAAAACATGATTCCTAATTGTACTCTTGATGAGAAGCAGCCTATTGAGAAGCTTTTTAGACAGGGTGGACAAAATACTTGTATTCATTCTCTTGTGGAGTGGAAGCTTGATAGTGCCTATATTAAAGATGGTTTTAAATATATGACAACAGGCTTCTGTGCAAGAAAGGGTAAAGCAAACGAAGAAGAGGGAGAGGAAAGTGTGGCAGCAGCATCAAGCAGTGCTACTGTGGAATACTTTAACTACTGCATCTTCTATCGTGAGTTTGGCGACAATGATATTAAGAATTTACCTCTTACAAGTAATGGAGAGAGAGTCACTTATAATGGTCTAAAAAGCTATCTTAGAGATTTGAATAAAAATGACTTTAAGTATGAGGTATACATTTTCGATAAGAAGGGTGAATACCAGAGCTTTATTACAAAGTACGGTATTTATGAAAGCGCCTGGGAAATTGTTCGCGGTATTAATAAGACGGAAGGTCATGTAAGAACTTACTTTGAAACAAATTATAAGACTAGCCGTAAAGTAATTGAGGACTTGCTTATTGAAGAGATTATTCAGAAGTCCTTTAACAATAGACTTTCTGTGGAAAGCGACGAGGGTAAGATGGCGGAAACTTTACTTGATATAAAGGATAAGCTTGTGGAACTCTCTAAAAAGCATGCACAGATTAGCGCTTATGATAGTCAGATGTCAGCAATTGATGGATTTAAGGAATATCTTGAGAGCTATAAAGATTTTTACAATAGAAAAAATAAGACATCTACAGACCTCTATAACCTAGCATTAACCGCTAAGTATGAGGTTAAAAACGCAGAAGAAACTATTGAAGAAAAACGACATGGACTTGAAGACTTAAAAGAATCTCTTGATTTAGAAAATAAGAATATCGCCATAGCAGAGGTTATTGAGGAACAAAATTCTCTAAACTCTCTTGAGAGATTGGTGGAGGAATTTAAGACTAAGTCTCAAAAGGAACAGGACAATATTGACGAGCTTGAAAAGAGCTTAAGTCTTTATGAGGCCCTAAAGGATTACGAGGACTATCTTGAATATCAGAACAACTACTCTGAGGTTAAGGTTTCTCTTGATGGAAGATTAAGAGAGGATACGGACCTTGTGGCTGAGTTAAAGCAGCTTGCAGGGGCTTATAATAAGCTTTATAAGAAGTCTCTTAAGGATTTAGAGGAGAAGAAGAATCTTTCTGATAGAGACGAGAAGGGCCTTCAGGCAAAGTATGAGGATGCAAAGACTGCTCTTAGAGAAGCGGATAAGGAATTAGCTGGTTTTACTAGCTTGATTAAGCATAACAAGGACGGTATTGAGGGAGCTAACAAGCGCCTTAAGACTATGATGGAGGAAGTGGGGCTTTTAGTTGCTGAAAATGCAGACACAGACCTTATTTCTACTGACTCACAGCTAACTAATTTAAATGAGAATCTTGAAGAAGTAACTAAAAACTACAATGGAAATGCCTCTAAGTCTGCTAGTTTAAAGGAAGAAATTAACGCTCTTAAGGCATTAAATACACTTCTTAATAGTCAGGCAGCAGAACTAGAAGATAAGGAAAATTCAAATCAGAAGGATGAAGAAAGAATTAAGAGCATCTGTGAGATTTATGGTAAGGATTTAAAGGATGGCTTATGTGAGCTGATTTTAGAGACTTACAATGCCATTGTAAAAGACTACGATAAGTTAAATACAGAATCTAATGCACTTTTAAAGTTTATTGAAAATGTAAAAAAGAGAACCTACATCTGCGATGACCCTATGAGAAACAAGTTAAAGAGTTATCTTATTTCTCAGTATGGAGATGATGTGGTAGAAGGTCATGAATGGTTTGATGCCCTTCCTGTAGGTCAGAGAAGAGATGTAATAAAGAGAACTCCTTTTGTAGAGTATGGCTTTATTATAAAGAATGATTTTGAAAGGGTAAAAAACGATGAGACTCTTGCTAACTTTGGCAGGGGTGGTGTCATTTTCCCAGTAATAAGTGAGCAGATTCTAATTGATACAAAGCTTGAGATTAATAAGGACTTAATCGTCTTTGCCCTTAAAGACATGAACTTCCTTAGAGACCCAGCGGATATTGAAAGAGAATTAAAACTTGCCAATGACGAATTTGAAGAAATCGGACATAAGCTTGATACCCTAAAGGATAGAAAAGAGCTTGTTTGGAACGATTATACATTTGCCTTTGGCTATAAGTTGTTAACAGAAAATCAGGATAGCCAAAAGACTATTGCTGAGATTAAGTCTGAAATTGAGACAAACACTACTAAGCTAGAAACACTTGAAGCTAACTTAAAGACTGTAACATCTAAGTTGACAGATCAGGAAAAGTTTAAGTTAGAATTAGAAGAAAAAATTGAAAAAATGAGACATAAGTCTCAGAGCCTAAAGACTATTATTAACTTTAATAAGCAGATTGCAGATGTCTACAAGGAAGTAGAAGAACTTGAAAAGAAAATAGCTGAGGCTAGAGAAAGAGTTAGCTTATCAGAAGAGAATTTAGCTAAGATTACTAGTCAGCTAGATAGTGCTAGAGAAGTTAACTTATCCTATGATAAAAAGATTAAGAGTCTTAATGCAATCTGGGATGAAGAGTATAGTAAATACTTTGAGGAAGGCCTTGATGTTAGCGAAACATTTGCAATATACGAAAAGGACATTAAGGGGCTTGAAAGCCGCTTCCTTGGTTTAAAGACTGCCCTAAATAGTAAAAATGTAGACGTTAAGGATAAGGAAACTTTAATGTCTCATCTTAAGGCTTCCATTGATAAGTGCGTGGAGCAGATTAGCTATAGGGGCTACAGCCTAGACCAGATCAAGCTTAAGTATGATGAAAAGAATATTACAAAGACAAATCAGAAGAAACTTTTTGAAATAAAAGGACATTTAACTGAGGCCAAGAAGGAACATAAAAATACAGTTCTTGAACTTGAAGCACAGGAAGCTCTTTATAACAGACTTGATGGTTCAATAGCACATGGTATTAATCAGATTGAGACTAAGTATGGTGAGTTTAAGGCCTTTGAATGTAAGGACCCTGAAGGCTTTATGAAGCAGCACAAGGACTTAATCTTAAAGCTTAAAGCTGATCTTAAGGAAAGAGAAGCCGAGATTAAGAGCTTAGAGAGTAATTTAAAGGATGTCACAATAATTCAAAAAGACTTAGAAAGAATTGTAAAGGATGCAGCTATGGAACTTCCAGCAGAGGTTTCAAGAGAAGACGTTGCAGCCATTGACCTTGACCTTGCGGATTATGAAAATGTTGCAAAGGAATACAATAACATCACAAAGCTTGAATACAAGAAGGTAGATGAGTTTGCAAAGCAAAAGCAAAATCTCGTGGATTTATTAAATGGCTTTAATGCTGAGGAACTTGCAGCTGAGATTAAGTTATCTATTAATATTCCTGATTCTTATGAGAAGGCAGACAATATGATTAATGCCTTAACTGAGACTAATAGTCTTGTGGAACTTGAAAAGGATAGAATCCACAAGGGTATTGAGGACATGGAAAGAATTAAGGATAATTTTGAAAATAGATGCATCCAGACATGCTCTAATATTAAGACAGAACTTGATAGACTTCCTAAGTTATCTAATATTAATCTTGATGGAGAACAGATTAGTATTATTAGTCTTGATATTCCTTATGTTAAGGAGGACTTCTATAAGGAGAGAATGTCAGACTACATTGACGAGACGGTTGTTATGGCGGAGTCCTTTAAGGATATTTCTGAGAGATTAAAATACATTAGAAATAGACTTAGCTGGAAGAGATTGTTCTCTGTAATTGTTACAGATATGAACTCAATTAGAGTTAATCTTTATAAGAGAGAAAGAATTAAGGATCAGTCTAGATATCTTCGTTATGAAGAGGCCGTTGGTTCAACAGGTCAGTCACAGGGTATTTACATCCAGTTCTTAATTGCCATTATTAATTACATTTCTAATATGAATGATGTGGCAAAAGAGGGCGTTACAGGAAAGACAATCTTTATTGATAACCCATTTGGTGCGGCTAAGGATATTTATATTTGGGAGCCAATCTTTAAGTTGCTTGCTACAAATCATGTACAGCTTATTGTACCTGCAAGAGGTGCAACTCCTGCTATAGTTGGCAGATTTGATGTGAATTACATTTTAGGTCAGAAGCTTGTAGACAACAGGCAGCAGACCGTAGTGGTAGACTACTACAGCAATACAACGGAAACGGAACTAGAGTATACTCGTTTAGATTACGAGCAGGCTAGCTTTGATTTTGTAAACTAGTTTTTAAGTTTAGTTTCCAAAAGACACAGAAATTTAACAATTAGCACAGTATAGAAGCTTGTGTATTGGTTTACAATGCTTTTGTATTGTGCTAAAATTTGTACGTGTGCAAAAATGTAACAAAGCTGTAAATGTTTAGTAACATTATGTGCTGTAACGAAAGGTTGGAATTAAAAGAGGTTATGGATAAATACGAATTTAATATAAAGATGGAGCAGGTTAGAAAACTTGCGGCCAAAAAAGAGTACGAAGAAGCGTCAAGACTTGCGAAGGAACTTAATTGGCTAAAATGTAAAGACTGGCAGGCACTTGCAACAGCAATTAATGTGCATGAAACTGCTGGTGATTATGATGAAGCGAGAGATATGGCAATACTTGCCTATAATAGAAATCTTGGTGGAAAGAAGCTTATTTATAAATTAGTAGAGTTAAATATTAAGCTTGAAGACTACGAAGAGGCAGAAGAATTATATGAGGAATATGCACATGTAGCGCATAGGGATGTAGATAGATTCATTCTTTTATATGAATTAAGACTTGCTCAGAAGGCAAACGATAATGAGCTTGTTGAGATCCTTGAGGAATACAAGGAACACGAAATTGACGAGAAGTATATGTATGAATTAGCTAAGCTATACTTTAAGACAGACAGAAAAGATGAATGTATTAAGACTTGTGACAACATCGTGTTATGGTTCCAGGATGGCGATTATGTAGAATGCGCCGTTCAGTTAAAGTCTCAGCTTGGTGCTGAACTTACTAATACTCAGAAGAAGATTCTTGATGCAGCAATTGCTAAGAAGAAGGATCCTGAACTTAATCGTTTAAAGGAATTTGAGGAGACTAAGGAATTAGTTAAGGTTAAGAAGGATGATGTAGCTGAAGTATTAGAGGCTGATGAGAAGGAAGCAGCCCTTGATAAGGCTGTTGCTAATATAATTAAGAGCGAAGAAATGGAAGAGCAGAAAGCTAATGAAGAGAAGATTTCATTAGAAGCTACTAAGAAGGTAGAAGATTTAGTTTCTCTTCATGGAACACCAGTTGCTAAGGAAGCCGATGAGTTACCAACACTTAAGGCTCCAGGGCAGGACGGTCCAAACACAGATTTAATTGATACTAACAGCAATGAAGAAATCAAAGAATTTGTTATGAGAGCTCTTGAAAAGGATAAGGACAAGGTTGAGGAAGAAAAACCTAGCGAAGTTCTTAGAGATGACAAGGAAAGCCCACAGGTTAGCAAGCCAGAAGTTAGTATGGAAGCTAGCAAGGAAGGTGCAGCATCAATAGAAAGCAGCATCGACAAGGCAAATCTTTCATTAAAGGAATTAATCGAGAATGCTAAGAAGCAGATCGAGGACAATATAGATCAGATTAATAAAGAAGATGAAGAGGAAGAGCGTAAGGAAGCACAGGCTCGTATCGATGAGAGAGTAGAGGAATTTGATACAGTAGTGCCAGATTATGACATTAATAATACTCAGAACCTTCAAGCTGAAATTGCTAAGGGCCTTGGCAATTACATCGCTGAGGAAGATAAAGATTTTACACCGGAAGATTTTATGAAGACTGGGGAGTTAGATCCGGAAGAAATCAATTTAGCAGCTAAGGAAAGAGAAGAGGAAGAAGTAAGCGAAGACGATGACCAGATTGAAGGTCAGTTAAGTCTTATGGATTGGATAGAGTCAATTAAGGAAGAGAAATTTGCTAATAAAGAAGCAAAAGAGGTTGAGAATAAAAATATGGAGAATGAAGAAAAAGTAGAAACAGTAGCTGAGCCTATTAAAGAGGCAAGTGTGGAAGAATCAAAGTCAGAAGCAGAGCCTGAAGAAGAATACGCATCAGGTAATACAGTTTTCTTAGATACTGAGGCAATTTTAGCTGAAGCAGCAAGATTAGAAGCAGAAGAAGCTGCTAACACAGATACTCCTGTTAAGGAGGCTGTAGAGGTTAAGGAAGCTAAGACAGTATCAACAGTTAATCTTGTAAGCTCTGATAAGGAAGAGACAGAAAGACCTGACATCATTGAAGAGATGAAGAAATCTATCGATGAGTTAGAGTATGAAGAAGAGAATGGCAAAAAGTTAGATCCTGATCTTGCTAAGATCTTTAGAAAGTATAAGGATATGCCAGGTATTGAAGATCAGTTAGTAACTCTTTTTGATGAATTAAAGAAAGAGATGAATATGACTAATTCAGTAAAGGGTAATATTCTTTTATCAGGAAATACAAGTTCCGATAAGACGGATTTAGCTAGAGCAATTGTTAGAGCTATTAATTATCTTTATCCAGAAAGTCCTAAGAAGATTGCTAAGACTACTGGTGAGAGTATTAATGCAAGAGGAATTACTAGAGCAATGCCTAAGCTTCGTGGTACAGTACTTATTATTGAAGGTGCTGGTACAATTCAGCCAAAGAGAATTAATGAAATTCTTAACTGCTTAGAGCAGGATACAGGAAGAATGATTGTTATCTTAGAAGACTCTGATGCAGAGATGAATGTATTAGTTAATTTTAATCCAGAACTTACTAATACTTTCAACCACAGAATTGTTCTTAAGCAGTATAACGTTAATGAACTTGTTGAAATGGCAAAGAGATTTGCTAAGAAGAGACAGTATGAAGTTCATGATGATGCATTGCTTGAATTATATTTAAAGATTGATAAGCTTAAGAATGTAAATGATAATATTAAGCTTGATGATATTAAGGAGATTATTAATAGCGCAATCCTTAATTCAGAAAGAAGGGCATCAAGAAGATTCTTTGGTGCTTTAAAGAAAAAGAAGTCTGACGATGGTAATATGATTTACCTTACAGAGGCAGATTTTAAAGATTGATAAATAAGCTTTTTTAAAAGGCATTGCAAGGGTATTACTAAAAGTATAAAAAACATAAAAATAATTGCAAGGATTCCTTCGGTTTCCTTGCAATATTTTGTTTTACATGGTATGCTTGCCAAGGTCACTTTATGTGATAAAGATTACATTAACATTATTATGATAGATATAGGAGATTATAACAATGAACAATATTGATGAGATGTCAGTAAATGCAATAAGAGTTTTATCAGCAGATGCTATCCAGAAGGCAAATTCTGGTCATCCAGGTTTACCACTTGGCGCTGCTCCAATGGCTTATGAATTATGGGCTAACCATATGAAGTTTAACCCAGCTAATCCAGATTGGGTTGATAGAGATAGATTCATCCTTTCAGGTGGACACGGATCTATGCTTTTATATTCATTATTACATCTTTTTGGAATTGGAAATCTCTCACTTGATGATATAAAAAATTTCCGTCAGTTCGGTTCACTTACAGCAGGACATCCAGAATATGGTCACACTGTAGGTGTTGAAGCTACAACAGGTCCTTTAGGCCAGGGTATGGCTATGGCTGTTGGTATGGCAATGGCAGAAGCACATTTAGCTTCAGTATTTAATAAGGATGATTACAAGGTAGTTGATCACTACACATACGTACTTGGTGGAGACGGATGTATGATGGAAGGTATTTCATCAGAATGTTTCTCACTTGCAGGTACATTAGGATTAAACAAGTTAATCGTATTTTACGATTCAAACAACATTTCTATTGAAGGTAGCACAGATATTGCTTTCACAGAAGACGTTGTAACTAGATTTAAGGCTTTTGGTTTCCAGACTCTTGAAGTTGAAGACGGAACAGACCTTAAGGCAATTGGTAAGGCAATTGAAGAAGCTAAGGCTGATACAACAAGACCTACACTTATTAAGGTTAATACTCTTATCGGTTTTGGTTGCCCAGCTAAGCAGGGTAAGGCTAGTGCTCATGGTGAGCCTCTTGGTGTTGATAATGTTGCAGCACTTAAGGAGAACATCAACTGGCCATCAAAGGAAGATTTCTTCGTACCAGAAGAAGTTTATGATAACTATAAGAAGATTGGCGAAGAGAAGGCTAAGGCTGAAGAAGAATGGAATAAGTTATTTGCAGACTACTGCGCTAAGTATCCAGAAATGAAGGAATTATGGGATAAGTACTTTAACGGTGCTGATCTTTCAGAATTATTTGACTCAGAAGAATACTGGGCTAAGGGTGAGAAGGCAGAAGCTACAAGAGCTACATCTGGTTCAATCCTTAACCTTATTAAGACTAAGATGCCTAACTTAATTGGTGGTTCAGCTGACTTAGCGCCATCTAATAAGACAAACATGAAGGACGCTGGTGATTTCTCTAAGGAGAACTACGCAGGTTCTAACTTACACTTTGGTGTACGTGAGCAGGCAATGGCTGCAATCGGTAACGGTTTAGCTCTTCACGGTGGTCTTAAGGCATTTGTTGCTACATTCTTCGTATTCAGTGATTATGTAAAGCCAATGGCTAGACTTACATCACTTATGAAGTTACCACTTACATTCGTATTTACACATGATTCAATCGGTGTTGGTGAAGATGGTCCTACACATGAGCCAATCGAGCAGTTAGCTGCATTCCGTTCAATGCCAGGAATCTCAGTATTTAGACCAGCTGATAGAACAGAAACAGCTGCAGCTTGGATGCATGCAGTAAGCTCAACTAACGAGCCAACAGCTCTTGTTCTTACAAGACAGAATCTTCCACAGCTTGCAGGTTCAAGCAAGGAAGCTCTTAAGGGTGGTTACGTATTAGAAGATTCTACAAAGGAAACACCAGATGCAATCATCATTGCTTCAGGTTCAGAAGTTTCACTTGCAGTTGAGGCGAAGGCAAGCCTTGCAGCAGATGGAATTGATGTAAGAGTAGTAAGTATGCCATCTATGGACGTATTCGATGCTCAGTCTGATGAATATAAGGAATCAGTTCTTCCAAAGGCAGTTCGTAACAGAGTTGCAGTTGAAGCATTATCTGACTTTGGTTGGTATAAGTATGTTGGTCTTGACGGTGAAGTTGTTTCAATGAAGGGCTTTGGTGCTTCAGGTCCAGCTAAGACACTTTTCGAACACTTCGGATTTACAACAGAGAACGTTGTTAATACAGTAAAGAAAGTAGTTAATAGATAATTAATCATAGATTAGTGATTATAATTAACCCCAGCTTTAATTAGCTGGGGTTTGTTTTTTTATATAGATTAATAATAAGTATTCTTAAAAAGTGAAGCATAGAGCTCATACTTAAAGTCAGGATCTTTATTTAGGCTATTTTCGTGTAGTAGACAAATGCTATCCGTACCTAAAAATCCTATCTTAAGCCCAGCTTCTCTCATCTTAAAACATTGGGCAATATCATAGAAATGCCAGTCATTAAAGCAGTCCTTATCCCAAGGAATATCCACGGAAGTTGCCATAAATACTCCATCAATTGCTAGAGCTTCAGCTATTTTACCTGCCTCTGGTCTTTTTACTGAAGTTAACACATCAAGAATCTCATCCTGATATAGATTAAAGTAGTTGTCATCTATAGGGCTCTTGTACCATTTGCAAGAACCATCAAGACTTGCAGAACCAAAGACTCCAAGCATTCCAATATTAGAATCCTTTTTAAAGGCAGTGACTAGCTTTATTAAAATGTCCCTATCTATCAAAAATGTATCGTGATGAATATAGAGTTTAAACTTAGCGTTGGTGTGACTCATGGCGAAGTTGTAACCTTCAGTCATGGAGCTTGCATTTTTAATAGCAATTATTTCAAGGCTAAAACCTTCTGGCAGTTTTAAATCCTTTAGATAAAATAGGCATTCTTCCTTGTAAACTTCATTGTTAGTACAAAAGATAATGGCAATCTTTTCTAAGTCTAGATCCTTTTTTGGATGAAGTTGTAAAGTGTTTGTGGAAGAATCAGGGCCTGATTGTGTAAAACTATCCCTAGTTAAATCAAGTTCTGTGTAAAAGATACGAGAATTAATACTAGAATCAGTCTGATTATCAAGTCTTTCCTTTATGCTATATTGAGAAATTTGCCTCTCCTTTAAATCCTTTTCTAGAATAGTTTTAAAGCAGTCAAACTTATTAAAGTAGAGCCTGTCTAGTTTTGATGAGCCCAGCTGTTTTGCTACATTTTCAAAAAGCTCTAAAGAATAGTTTTGGCTGCTAGCATACTTTGTTATAACTGTAAGCATCTCTACTGGGATGTCCCTAGTTATAAGAAGCCTTAGAAGATAGTCCTTATCAAGACAATCTTTTTTAAACCAGATTCGTCTAAGGGCGAATTTCACAAGGAGATAGTCCTTTTTAAAGCTCCTTAGAGTTGGGTATTTATTAAGAAATGCCGTCTTTAGTTCCTCGCTTGTAAATATACTTGCGATTTCTGCCATGATGTAGAGAAGCATGTTTTTCTCAGTAAGAGAGGCAGTTCTTGTGATTTCATTCTCATGCCAGAAATATTTTGTCAAAAGGTTTGTAGCCTTAGCTGTTTCGTTGTTGTAGTAATAGGCTGAGGCTGCAAGGAAAATGTTTTCTCCTAACTCGTAGTTATTCTCTAGAGTTAAGTAGTTGCAAAGCTTTTCTTCAAACTTAACTTTATAGTTGTTGGTCTTAGCAATTTCAGTGTAGTAGTCGCTAATCTCCTCATAGATTGAAAGAGAGTTTAGGATGTTACTATATTTTCCAAGGCAGTAGGCCAAGGTGTCAAAAAAGCTAATGCTTGGATTAAAGTTGTAATCCTCGCTTTCAAGATAAAAAATGTCTTCGTTAATTATGCCTTCACTTGATTTCATGTCCGTCACAAGTAGGCGAAGAATCAGTTCGAAATCCTCACCAGAATAAATAGCCTTGTTAAATTTAAAGTCCTTTAGAAGGTCGGTTTTATAGGCTAAAAGCCCGATGGAGGATACATTTGTAGTTAGAATATCTTTGAAACTTTCAATGGAATCTGTTATAGGCGAGTTAAAAAGACTAGTTATCTTTTCTCTTGTAAGTTTCCAGCCTGCATTAATAAAGCAAATGTATTCACTTTCAATGCAGTTTACTACATGGTTTTTTAGCTGAGCTAGATTTGCAAAGTTTATGTGACTTATATCTAAAAGCTCTACAGAGTCAGAATGAATTTCGCTATCTATGCTTGCCTTAGCTGTGGAGATTGCATCAATTACAAGGATATGTGTGTTGGATAGGCCTAGTGATAGTGCGGAATAGACGCTATCTAGTAGATTAGCATTTGCATCAAAATAGCAAATTGCTAGACAAATACTTGGGCACACAGATTCACTGCCAATTACTCGATTAGTATCTGCGCCTTGAACTTTTAAGTTGGTCATTAGCAGTCCCCCTTTGTTAGAAAATTTTATATTTTTAATATAACACACTTTTTATATTTTTGCTATTAAATTGCTTCTTGTCATAAGGGAATTTAGCACATTTGTATAGAAAAAGCTGCTTTTGTAAAAAATAGACACTTCTTTTAGTTAACTTTCACATATTTGGGAATAAAAATTGTCAGAAATCTATCAATCTTTATTGAGAAAAAATATCAAATGTAGTATAATAGATTTAGTTGTTAATAGATTAACAATTGTCAATATAATATGTAATGTATTGGAGGTTTTTGTATGGCACGTTTTTGTTTACCAAGAGATTTATATCATGGAAAAGGATCTTTAGAGATGCTAAAGACTCTTGAAGGAAAGAAGGCCGTAATTTGTGTAGGTGGTGGCTCAATGAAGCGTGGGGGCTTCTTAGATAGAGCACAGAAGTACTTAGAGGAAGCTGGTATGGAAGTTAAGCTTATCGAAGGTATTGAATCAGATCCATCTGTTGAAACAGTTATGAAGGGTGCTAGTGTAATGCAGGAATTTGGACCAGATTGGATTGTAGCTATGGGTGGTGGCTCTCCAATTGATGCAGCTAAGGCTATGTGGATTAAGTACGAATATCCTGAAGTAACATTTGAAGATATGTGTAAGGTATTTGGTCTTCCAAAGCTTAGAAAGAAGGCTCATTTCTGTGCTATTCCTTCTACATCAGGTACAGCAACAGAAGTTACTGCATTCTCAATTATTACTGATTATTCAAAGGGAATTAAGTATCCTATCGCTGACTTTGAGATTACACCAGATGTGGCTATTGTAGATCCAGATTTAGCAGAAACAATGCCGGCTAAGTTAGTAGCTCATACAGGTATGGATGCTATGACACATGCTATCGAAGCATACGTTTCAACAGCTAACTGTGATTACACAGATCCATTAGCTCTTCATGCTATTGAAATGATTAAGGAAAACCTTGTTAAGTCATATAATGGCGAAATGTCATGTCGTTCATCAATGCATAATGCACAGTGCTTAGCAGGTATGGCATTCTCAAATGCTTTACTTGGTATTGTACATTCAATGGCTCATAAGACAGGTGCTGCATTTGAAAAGGGTCATATTATCCATGGTGCAGCTAACGCTATGTATCTTCCAAAGGTTATTAAGTTTAACTCTAAAGATGCTACAGCAGCTAAGAGATATGCTAAGATTGCAGACTTTATTAACCTTGGTGGTAACACAGAGACAGAGAAGATTGATAACTTAATAGCTTATCTTCGTAAGATGAATGATGATCTTAATATTCCACACAGCATTAATAACTATGGCGAGGGTGGTCTTCCAGGTGAGACAATCGTTCCAGAGGAAGAATTCTTAGCTAAGTTACATGATATTGCAGCTAATGCAATTCTTGATGCTTGTACAGGTTCAAATCCAAGACAGCCAAGCCAGGAAGAAATGGAAAAGCTTCTTAAGTGCTGTTATTATGATACAGAAGTTGATTTCTAAAAAGACGGGGCTTAGAAATACTTTAATCATAATTCGATAAAGATTATAAATACAAATCCTAATGTCGCTTCACAATTTGCGTGAAGCGACATTTTTGTTTACAATAGTTCTAGTTAAATTATGAAAGTGTTAGGTGTTTTAATGGCAAAGAAAGATTTTAATGAAAATGTAGAGGCAAAACTTTATGTTTGTGTAGACCATAAAAGATATAAGCAGGATGGTGAGCAGTTAGCTAATCACTTGAAAGTAGAACAGATTAGAAAACTAGAAGAAGTATCTAAAAATGATTTGGTTCTTCTATATGATAAAGAGGGTTTATCCTTAGTTGGTGGTAAATTAAGACTTCAGGCTGATTTTAATAATATGCTTCCTAGAGTAAAGGATGATATGTGGCAGCATGAGTTAATTGCAAGAGCCGCAAAGATAAAAGAAGGAGAGTCTAATCTTAAGGCAATGGATGCTACAGCAGGTTTTGGAGAGGATTCTCTTATTCTTGCAGCGGCAGGCTATGAAGTTATGCTTTATGAAAAGGATCCTGTAATTGCAGCCCTTTTAAAGGATTGTTTAATTAGAGCTAGAAAGATTCCTGAAATTAAGGACATGGTAATGCGCATGAAATTAGTGGAGGGCGATAGTATTGAGGCTATGCTTAATATGGCTGAATTAAAGAAGGATGAAACTAAGGTAGTAGCTGATATGCCAGATTTAATCTATCTTGATCCTATGTTTCCTGAAAGACAGAAGTCTTCAAAGATTAAGAAGAAATTCCAGCTAATTCAAAAGCTAGAGCGCCCTTGCTTTAATGGTGAGGAAATGGTAAATGCAGCCCTAAGTCTTAATCCAAAGAAGATTTTAATAAAGCGCCCTATGAAGGCAGAAACTCTAGGGGATAGAACTCCAGAATTTTCCTACAAGGGCACTTCCATAAGATATGATTGCTTTATGCAAAAGTAATATGCTTTCTATATTCCTTAGGGGTTAGTCCCTTTTTCTTTTTAAATACTCTAGTAAAATAGTTCGAGTCTGGGAAGCCACACAAACTAGCGATTTCCTGAATAGAATCAGAAGTGGAATTAAGCAGTAAAATTGCATGTTCAAGTCTGACATTCTGGATGTAATCCGTAATAGTTTGTGAGGTTTCTTTTTTAAATTGCACCGATAGATAACTTGGTGTAATTGCAAGATAAGAAGCCAAACTATCTAGAGTAATGTGCTCGTTATATTCAAAGCGAATCTTCTCGATACATTTTTTTATAATTGAAGAATAATTCTTGGTAGAGTAATTGTGCACTAGCATGCAGTATCTACGAAGCATAGTAATACTCAAGCTTTCAAGCTGCGATATATTGTTGGTAGATTCAATCCTAATGGCAAATTCTCTTGAAAGATTGTCGATATAGTAGGGATGAATCTGGGCAGTATCGGCGGCACGACGTAGGTTGGTGTTAAAGATAATCAGGAAGTTCTTAACATTTCTAAGATTATCAGGGGTTCTTGGGGAAATGTTAAACTGCCTAAATCTGTGATAAAGCTCCACGGCTAAATCTGTGTTACCGTTTATAACTGCAGCAAGCATGGCATCTTCAGCCTTATATCTATCAGCAACTGCCTGAAAGGAAGTGTGGTCAGGATTCTCTGCAAGGTCGTATTTTTTTTCCTCCTTTTTATTAACGATTTCATCGGCAATATCAATAAAGTGATAGTCGTTATTGCTTCCAAACAAAGGCTTTAAAAGTGGCATAAGCAGGGAAATCCAAAAGTCGTGGGTAGGAAGCGAAGGAATTCGATTGTAGAATTCTAGTAAATCCTTTGATATGGATAAAGGAAAATGGTGCTCCTCCATGATTTCATCTAGGTCCCTTTGGGTTATAAATCTGTAGATAACAGGACCAAGAATTGCATACTTAGCCTTATATTCTTCCTGAATTACTGAGGGTAATTCAAAGAAGCAGTAATTTAAATTAAAGTCATCCTTAAAGAAAAGCACTGGAGAAGTTTTCTCTTCTTTAATAACATCCTTTAGGATGGTTTCATAATCAAAATTGTCATAGAGTGAGCTTCTAAATTTGTAATCGAGCTCATCTAAGTTATCTAGATTTTTATTAATTAGAAGAAACTGAATTCCAAGTGCTTCTAAAATATTCTTGTAGGTATAAATCAAATCAGCGTTCATTAGAAGTCCTCCTGTTTAATTTTTAACAAATTGTATACAAAATACTAGCACATTTTACATATAAAATAGCATTATTTTTATGCTAAAAATAGCAAACTAAAAAATTATGCTATTCTTACTAAAAATTGTGCGGGTATATAAGAATTATAAGAGATATACTCAAATTGTCAAGAAAATAACTCTATGTAAGGAGAAATGTATTATGGGAAATGAAAACAATGGAATCCATCGTGCAAAACTTTGGCAGATTTTTGGATTCTCACTTAACAATGTAGCAACTAATATGTATTTATGGTTAATGACTTTTATCGCCTATTTCTTAACAGGTTTTGTAGGTGTGGGCGTAGTAATTGCCTCTTCACTTGTAACTGTAATGAGAATTTGGGATGGTGTGACTGATCCCTTTATAGGTTTTATTGTCGATAAGACAGAAGGACGTTTTGGAAAAAACAGACCTTTTGTATTAATCGGACAAGTGATCATGATGTCAATGAGTGCAATCATGTTCTTTTTAGTACCTAGCGTACCAAAGGCAGGAAGATTTGTAGTATTCATTATCTTCTATGCAATCTATATTGTGGGATATACACTTCAGTGTGTTGTAACAAAGTCAGCACAGACTTGTTTAACTAATGATCCAAAGCAAAGACCACTTCTTTCGGTTTTCCTTGGACTTGGTAATGCAATTTTCTTTGCTGCAATGCCTTATTATTCATACACATATTTACTTAAGAAGCACAATTACAGCTTTTCAAGTGCTTTCTTTGCAGAACACTGGTTATTCTCTGTAGTATTTTCAGCAATACTTTCAGTAATCGTTATTATTTCTTTAATTGAGAAGGATAGAAAAGAATACTTCGGTATTGGCGGTGTTTCAAAGGTTTCCTTTAAGGACTACCTTGAAATCATTAAAAACAACAGAGCAATTCAGATGTTAGTTATTTCAGCATCAACAGATAAGCTTGCAACTCAGACAAAGAGTGATGCAACAATTACTCTTATTGTTTATGGTATTGTATGTGGAAATGCAGCAGTATCCGGTGTCTTAAATGCTTACACAATTATTCCAAACATTATCTTTATCATCTTTATTTCAGGATGGATTTCAGCTAAGTTTGGACAGAAGCGTTCAATGGTAATTGGTTCTTGGGGAGCATTATTTAGCTGTTTAGCATTAATAGCTTTATTTATTATTGGTAATCCAAGAACTCTTAGCCTTCCAGGAGATGGAGTATTTAGTGGTTGGACAGTATTTACAGTATTGTTCTTATTATTAACAATTCTCTTTAACGGATTTAATACTGTTAATGGAAATGTTGTTATTACAATGACAGCGGATTGCGCAGATTATGAAGTATATCGTAGTGGTAAATATGTTCCAGGTATGATTGGTACATTATTTAGTTTTGTAGATAAGTTAATCTCATCTTTAGCATCAACAATCGTTGGTTTGATGTGTGCGATTATTGGATTTGCAAGCGCACTTCCAACAGCACAGACACCATATAGCACTAAGTTGTTTGTAGTTGGTATGGTAGGAATGTATGGTTTAGTTTTATTCGGATTAATTTGTAACCTTGTTGCTATGAAGTTCTATCCATTAAACAAGGAAAAGATGAATGAAATTCAGCAGGAGATTGCAGAAATTAAAGCTAAGAATCAAGTTGGTTAATAAAGCAGATAGGAGCTGTTTATGGAAAATGTAATGTCAAAGGGAAAGTCAGAAAAGGACGAATCTAGAATTGATATTAATGAATTAATAAAAGCAGAGGAAGAGCTTTCACAATTAAAGAGAGAGTATGGAATTAAGGAAAGAACTCCATTTTGGAAAAAATGTATTAATTATTATATTGATTTAAAAGATAAGAGAAAGCCAGTACAGATTAGTAAAAAGAAGTATTGTCTTACAGCACTTTTTGGCGGACTCTTTGGCATTCATCAGTTCCTAATTGGAAGAAAGATAATGGGAGTTGTATATCTTTTACTTAGCGTAACGGGCCTTTCATTTGCGTTAAGTGTTCTTGATATATGGTATGCAGCTTTTCTTGAAACTAAGGATGGTAATTTAATAACTTTATAGATTACTAATTTTACAAATTACTGATAAAAACAGAAGATAACATTTTAAAAAAAGCAATTAGAACAGGAGTATTAGAATGGTAGATTTAAAAAAGAGCCCCTTTAATTTAAATGAAACACAGATTAACTGGGTTGAGGAAACAATTAATTCAATGACATTAGATGAAAAAATTGGTCAGCTTTTTGTTTTATTAAAGGCGGTACCGGGCGTTGATGAAGAAAAGATCAAGAAAGACTTAAGCGTTTCTCATCAGGGCGGCCTTCGTTGGCAAGGTGGAGATAATGAAACTGTATATCATCAGAATTCATTTTATCAGAAGACAAGTAAGACACCTCTCTTTATTGCTGCTAATTGTGATGATGGCGGTATAGGCGTAAGTAAGGAAGGTACATTTGTAGCAACAGCAGCTGAATGCGGAGCTGGAGAGGGTTATGAAAATGCTTACAATCTTGGATACGTAGCGGCTAAAGAAGCTTCAGCATTATGCTGTAACTGGATGTTTAATCCTGTAGTTGATATTTATAAAAACTGGAGAAATACAATCGTTAATACAAGAAGCTTTGGTTCGGATCCAGAAAAGGTATTAGAAAATGCTAGAGCTTATATAAAGGGTGTTAAGGCAGCTAATCCTAATATGGCATGTACAGCTAAGCATTTCCCAGGAGATGGTGTTGAAGAGTTAGATCAGCATCTTGTTATGGGTGTTAATAATATGTCTGTAAATGAATGGGAAGATAATTTTGGTTATGTATATAGAAGTCTTATTAAGGAAGGCCTTGAGGCAATTATGGTAGGACATATTGCTCTTCCAGAAATGTCTAGAAAGTTAGTTCCAGGAATTAAGGATGAGGATATTAAGCCAGCAACTCTTTCAAAGGAATTACTTACAGACCTTTTAAGAGAAGACATGGGCTTTAACGGTGTTGTAATTACTGATGCTTCTCACATGGTAGGTCTTAGTGCTACAAGCAAGAGATGCGACGCAGTTCCAGGCGCAATTATTGCAGGTTGCGATATGTTCCTCTTTGCAAATGATGTAGAGGAAGATATGGGTTATGTTAAGAAGGCTTACGAAGAAGGTAAGTTAACAGAGGAAAGACTTAGTGATGCACTTCATAGAATCTTAGGTCTTAAGGCTCATCTTAACATGAACACAGAAGTAAGAAATATTCCATCAAAGGATGATTTAGCCCTTATTGGTTGTGATGCTCACCATGAATTTGCTATTCAGGCAGCCAAGGAATGTATCACACTTGTTAAGGATACAAGAAATAATATTCCGGTTGATGTTAATAAGAAAAAGAGATTATTCCTTGTTTATGTAGGTTCAACACCAACATCTAAGGGATATACAGGAGATCCAGTAAAGAACCTTGTAATTGAAGAGTTAGAAAGAGCAGGCTTTGAAGTTGATGTTTGCCCTAACTACCATGATTTAGAGGTTGAAAATGGAGTCTCTCCAATGAACTTTATCAAGATGTTAAATCATCAAACTAGAAAAGAGTTCGTTGATAATCATGATTTAGCTTTAGTTGTAATTAATGTAAAGGGTTACGCTCAGGAGAACAACGTAAGACTTCGTTGGAGTATTAACCATAGTTGCGAGCTTCCTTGGTATAACGAAGAAGTTCCAACAATTGGTATGAGTCTTAACTATACTAACCATTTAATCGATGTACCACAGCTTCATACATTTATTAATGCTTATGCTCCAAAGAGAGAACATATTAGAGCTGCTATCGAGAAGATGATTGGTTTAGATGAGTTTAGAGGTAAGGCTGATGAAACAGTATTCTGTGGAAGATGGGATACAAGACTTTAGTTTTTAGTGGAAGGAAATACTATGGTTAATTTAGATGAATTCAAGAAAAATAAAGATTTTCTTATATGTGTAGATAGCGACGGATGCGCTATGGATACTATGGATATTAAGCACTTTAAGTGTTTTGGTCCATGTATGATTAAGGAATGGAATCTTTCAAAATGGGAAGAGGAAATCCTTGAAAGATGGAATCAAATTAATTTATACAGTATGACTAGAGGAATCAATCGATTTGCAGGACTTTCAAAGGCCCTTGAAGAAATTGATAAGAAGTACTGTGAAATCGATGGCATCGCAGAATTTGTTGAGTGGACTAACACTGCAGCAGAGTTAAGTAATAGAGCAATTGAGAAAAGAATAGAAGAGACAGGAAGTCCGATTTATTCAAAAGCACTTAACTGGTCATTAGAAGTTAATAAGTCAATTGACAAATTAGGTGATGATGAAAAATGTCCTTTTAATGGGGTCAAAGAAGGACTAGAAATGGCACAGAAATACGCTGATGTGGCTGTTGTATCAAGTGCCAACAAAGAAGCAGTAGTAGAAGAATGGGAGCGTTGCAATCTATTAGGAACGGTAGATTGTCTCTGCTGTCAGGATTCTGGAACTAAGGCGATATGTATTGAAAAGCTTAAGAGTTTAGGATATGAAGAAGACAAAATTCTTATGATTGGTGATGCCCCTGGAGACAGAAAAGCTGCCATGACTAATAATGTTAACTTCTATCCTATTCTAGTTAAGCATGAAGCAGATTCTTGGAAAGAATTTATGAATGTAGCAATTAATAAGTTTATTGGACTTGATTATAAGGAATATGGAAAAATCAAGGAAAACGAGTTTTTAGATAATTTAAAGTAACATTTTTACAAAAATTAGAAATTAAAGATTGGAGAATTACTATGAAGAGTTCATTTCGTTGGTATGGTGACAGCGATCCTGTCACACTAGAAAACATTCGTCAGATTCCAGGTATGCGTTCTATCGTATCTGCAGTATATGATGTTAAGCCTGGTGAAGTTTGGCCAGAGGAAAGCATTAAGTACATTGCTGATAAGTGTAGAGAAAACGGTCTTGTATTTGATGTGGTTGAATCAATTCCTGTAACAGAGGAAATCAAGCTTGGTAGCCCTGAGCGTGATAGACACATTGAAAATTATTGCGAGTCTATTAGAAGATGTGCAAAGTACGGTGTTAAGTGTGTAACTTATAACTTCATGCCAGTATTTGATTGGACACGTACACAGCTTGATAAGGTGGCAGCCGATGGTTCAACAAGCCTTGTTATGTACTGGGATCAGTTAAAGGGACTTGACCCATTAAAGGATGACATTCATCTTCCAGGTTGGGATTCAAGCTACACACAGGACCAGGTAAGAGAGCTTATTAGAGCGTATGGTGAAATCGGAGAAGAAGGACTTTGGGAAAATATTAAGTATTTCCTTGAGAGAGTTATTCCAGTTGCAGAGGAATGTGGCGTAGTTATGGCTCTTCATCCAGATGATCCTCCATATCCAATTTTTGGTCTTCCAAGAGTTATTACTTGCGAAGAAAATATTGATAGATATCTTTCAATCGTTGACAGCCCTTCAAATACACTTTGTTTCTGTACAGGTTCACTTGGCTGCTCACCTAAGAATGATATTCCTAAGTTAGTTAGAAAGTATTCAGAAATGAAGAGAATCGGCTTTATGCATTTAAGAAATGTAAAGATCTTAGAAGATACATCTTTTGAAGAATCTGGACATTTAACAAGAGAAGGTAGCCTTGATATGAATGCTATCGTTAAGGCATTAGTTGAGACAGGATTTGATGGATATTTTAGACCAGATCATGGACGTATGATTTGGGGTGAAACAGGTAAACCAGGCTATGGACTTTTTGATAGAGCCCTTGGTTCAGCATATATTAATGGTTTAATTGAAGCTAATGGTGGCTCAATAGAAAAATAATCGAGTAGTTTTAGAAAGGAAGTATAATTATGAATTTACCTTTAAACATTGATTTTACAGGAAAAACAGTAGTTGTTACAGGTGCCGGCGGAGTTCTTTGCGGTGATATGGCAAGAGCATTTGCACAGGCTGGAGCTAAGGTTGCTTTACTTGACCTTAACGAAGAGGCAGTTAAGAAGGTTGCTGAAGAATTAACAGCAGAAGGTTTTATTGCTAAGGGTTATAAGGCAAATGTACTTGAACCAGAAATGTTAGAAGAAGTACATCAGGCAGTTTTAAAGGACTTTGGCCCTTGTGATATTTTAGTAAATGGTGCTGGCGGAAACAATCCAAGAGCAACAACAGATAATGAATACCAGCATGAAGCTAAGGAAGGTCAGAAGACTTTCTTTGATCTTGATGCATCAGGAGTAGACTTCGTATTCAAGCTTAACTTCCAGGGAACATTAATCCCAACTCAGATTTTTGCTAAGGATATGGTAGAGAAGAAGTCTGGCAGCATTCTTAACATTTCATCAATGAATGCTTATACTCCACTTACAAAGATCCCTGCATATTCAGGTGCTAAGGCAGCTATTAGTAACTTTACTCAGTGGCTTGCTACACACTTTGCAGGTACAGGAATCCGTTGCAATGCAATTGCTCCAGGTTTCTTAGTATCTAACCAGAACAGAGCTCTTCTTTTCAATGAAGATGGTACTCCAACAGCTCGTTCTGAGAAGATTTTAAAGGGTACACCAATGAACCGTTTCGTAGATAGCGAAGAATTACTTGGTGGTGTATTCTTCCTCTGTGACGATAAGGCAGCTAGCGCTATTACAGGCGTTGTACTTCCTATCGATGCAGGTTTTGCAGCTTATTCTGGTGTATAATTCTTTTATGCATCATAATAATATATCTTTAATTTCCTTAAATATAGCTAAAAAGGTAGCACTAAGACTAGACTTAGTGCTATCTTTTTTTCTTTTTAAAAAGTATCTTCAATTTTAGAATTTAGTTTAAAATGGTTTTTTCTAAATTTAATTAGACCTTCAGCTTGCATCTTTGAAAGTTCTTTAGACATATTAGTTCTTTCAAGATTAAGATAATCTGCTAATTGTTGTCTGTTAAAGGGAATGTCAAATTCCTTTGTTTTCTTTTGAAGGGCGACAGTATTTAAGTAGGAAAGGATTCTTGCCCTAGCGCTTCTTTTGGAAATGTGAAAACTACGCTTAGATAACATAAGATTCTTTTGCATAGAAATTCTAAGAGTGTTTTTTATAAGCTTGTCTTTCCAAGCTTCAGGCTTTGTATCATTTAAGATAGAAGCAATGCAAAGAAAGAGAATAGAACACTCTTCGTTAGCCGTTACATCTACAAGCATTATTTCTTTTGGTATTAGGGCATAAGTTTCTGCAAAAAAGCCGTTTTTGGCAACGTGACTAAGAATAGTTTTGTTGCCCCAGATATCATTAGATTCAATAGTTACGCTGCCAGTTAGTACAAGTCCTATGGAATCAGTGCTATCACCAGCAAGCATAATATATTCGCCTTTCTTATAATGCTTTATGCTACTTTTTAGTTCCATGAGACATTTTTTTATCTCTAATTCTGACATAGATTTAAATAGCATAGTTGCGGCTAATTCTGATAAATTTAAGTCTTTGATATTCATATTATAATTCTCCGTATTTGAAAAATGTGGTTTTTGCCACATACTGCTTGATTAAAGTTTACTATTATATGTTTGCCAAGGCAAGAAGTTATTACAACTTAAGCCTTTTGATTTATAGATGATTAACATAGAAAAGGAGAATTTATTATGGACAATAATATGTTTTGTTATCAGTGTCAGGAAACAGCATGTGGTACAGGCTGTACAGTGTCAGGTGTATGTGGTAAGAAGCCAGAAATAGCAGCAATGCAGGATTTACTAATATATGTTACTAAGGGGATTTCTAATGTAACAACAAGTCTAAGAAAGGAAGGCAAGGATGTTGATATTGAGGTTAATCACTATATTACTCAGAACCTCTTTGCAACAATTACTAATGCTAACTTTGATAAGGACTCATTAACAGATAGAATTAAGCATACTCTTGAATTAAAGGAAGAGCTTTTAAAGAAGTTAGATAATAAAGAAAATCTTTTCGAGGCCGCTAGATGGAATGGCGAGCCTGAGGATTACGCTATTAAGGCAGTTACAGTTGGCATCCTTGAAACAAAGGATGAAGATATTAGAAGTATGAGAGAGCTTATTACTTACGGTTTAAAGGGACTTGCAGCTTATCTTAAGCACGCTAATGCACTTTTAAGAGACAATGAGGAGATTGATGCATTTTTACAAAGCGCTCTTGCAAAGACACTTGATGACAGCTTAAGCCTTGAGGATTTAATCGCTTTAAGCATGGAGACAGGTAAGTTTGGTGTTGATGGCATGGCTCTTCTTGATGCTGCCCATAATGAAACATTTGGTGCACCAGAAATTACTAAGGTAGATATTGGTGTTAGAAAGAACCCAGCTATCTTAATTTCAGGTCATGATTTAAGAGATCTTTCGATGTTACTTGAGCAGACAGCTGGCACAGGAGTTGATGTTTATACGCATTCAGAAATGCTTGCAGGTCAGTATTATCCAGCCTTTAAGAAGTACCCTCACTTTGCCGGTAACTACGGTAATGCATGGTGGAAGCAGAAGGAAGAATTTGAGAAATTTAACGGACCTATCTTAATGACTACAAACTGTATCGTACCACCATCAGAGAGCTACATCGACAGATTATGGACAACAGGTGCTACAGGATATCCAGGATGTAAGCACATTCCAGGTGAATACGGCGAGGTTAAGGATTTCTCTGAAATCATTGCTCAGGCTAAGACTTGTCCTGCTCCTACAGAAATCGAGACAGGAACTATCGTTGGTGGATTTGCTCACGAGCAGGTATTTGCTTTAGCAGACCAGATAGTAGACGCAGTTAAGTCTGGTGCTATTAGAAAGTTCCTTGTAATGGCAGGTTGTGATGGACGTATGAAGTCAAGAACATACTATACAGAATTTGCTAAGAAGCTTCCTAAGGATGTTGTTATCCTTACATCAGGTTGTGCTAAGTATAAGTTTAATAAGCTTAACTTAGGTGATATTAACGGAATACCAAGAGTACTTGATGCAGGTCAGTGTAACGATTCTTACTCTCTTGCAGTTATTGCCCTTAAGCTTAAGGAAATCTTTGGTCTTGATGACATTAATGACTTACCAATCGTTTATAACATTTCTTGGTACGAGCAGAAGGCAGTTATTGTCTTACTTGCCCTACTTTACCTTGGAGTTAAGAACATTCACTTAGGACCAACACTTCCAGCTTTCCTTTCTGAAAATGTTACTAACTTCCTAGTTGAGAACTTTGGAATTTCAGGAATAACTAATGTAGATGATGACTTAAAGGCATTTTTCGAATAATAAATATTTGAATGCTTGTTTAAAATGCAAACAATTCTTAAATACAATAACAAAAATAGCCGAGGTTAATGTGGATGATTCACATTAGCCTCGGCTAAGTCATTTATTATAGGATTATCTGGTTGGTAAAATTTATTCAAAAAATTAGCATTCGCAGGCAATTACAATGCCATAGCGCTCTGCATAGTAACTTACAAGTCCTCTAGCTGGATAGATGTTAATATCCAAATTAGGGAAAAGATTTTTAAGGGCAGCGCCAAAACCAGAGGCTAGCTCTTCATTTTCTACATGACAAATTCTTACCTTACCGCCAGCAAAGCCTGCCTTTGTCATTTCTTCTATAAGCTTTGAAAATACATTTTTAACGCCTCTAGATTTAGCTATAGGCTCGATTGTACCTTCTTTACTTGCAGTACCAATAATGCTAATGTTAAGCTTTCCAATAAGGGAAGCTACAATTTTATTAACACGACCGTTTTGAGCTAGGTTATGTAGAGATTTGAAAGCGAAGAAAAGGCGAGTTGATGAAAGATAGGCCTTTGTTTCATTTTCAATAAACTCAAAAGATTTACCGGCCTTTTTAAGGTCAATAATCTTCTCTAACATAAGGCGCATCTCAGGGCCTGTACTTAGTGTGTCTACTATTAAAATCTTGCTGTCTGGATGGTCCTCAAGATATAAATCTCTTGCAACACAAGCGCTGTTATAAGTGCCTGAAAGACCGCTAGTCATTGTTACAACATAGATTTCATCTCCGCCCTCAAAGGCATTTAACCAGCTCTCTGTTGAAGGGCAAGCTGTATAAGATCTGTCCTTGTAGGCAAGAAGATAGTCAAGCATTTCGTGGATGTCTAAATTCTCGTCGTCTAGGTAATCTCTTTCCTCAGTATATATTCTAAGTGAAGCGATATTAATATCGGTATCATTAATTTTTCTAGTATCACATGATGAGTCGGCAATAAACTTGATCATAAACGTACTCCTTTAAGTAAAATCGTCATCTCGTGGTTTTTCAAACCGTATATTATTGTAAATAAAACGACGAGGGTGTACAATTTACAAAATAGCTATTTTTGTTCATTTAGGGCGATGGAGATTGATTATGGAATTAAAAAACATTAAAATTAACGAGAAATCAGAATTTACGAGAAAATGTATTGGCGAGGCAATAGTGATTTTGCTTAAATCTACAGACTTTTCTCGTTTGAAAATATCAGACATTGTAAAAAAGGCGGGAGTATCAAGAACCACTTTTTACAAGTATTACACAACACCATATTCAGTGCTTAAGGATTATTTAAGCCTAATGGTTTCTGAGTATATTGTTAAAGGCGAGAATTTAGGACAGGATAAGTTTTTTAACTATGATCACATTATCTTTTCCTTTAATTTTTTCGACAGATATGCAGAGTTTTTCTTAACTCTAGCAGATAATAAACTACATTCAGTTTTATTTGAAGGCATTAATGAATTTATGATAAATCATTTAAAGCCAGATAAGAGTATTTCTATGTATAAATTATATTCTTACGCAGGAGCGCTTCTTAATAGTTTCCTAAAGTGGGAGGAAAATGGCAAGAAAGAAAAGGTAGAGGATATTGCCGTTACTCTTGAAGGTTTCATTAACTAGTTAAATATTTACATTAGTTTGAATGCAAAATTAATATTGACTTTGAATATTTTGACTTTATAATAATTAAATGTAGTTATACAATTTGTTTGTTATTTTCTACAAAATATATCTGGCTTGGATTTTATCTAAGCTAGACTAGAATGTAGGGAGAAATATGATGGATATTAATGGTAAGAAACTAGAACATGGAATTATTCAAGGTGGAATGGGCGTTGGCGTGTCCCTTTCTGAGCTTGCAGGTAATGTGGCAAAGGAAGGCTGCATGGGCGTTATTAGCTCGGTAAATATTGGCTATAAGGAGTCTGATTTTTACAAAAATCCTTTAGAGGCTAATCTTAGAGCTCTTAAAAATCACATTAAGAGAGCTAAGGAAATTGCTGGTGGCAAGGGCCTTATTGGGGTCAATATTATGGTGGCTGTAAGTCATTATGAAGAGACAGTTAAGGCGGCGATTGAAGCAGGAGCTGATGCAATTATTTCAGGTGCTGGTCTTCCTCTAAAATTAGCAGGACTAGTTAAGGGCAGTAAAACTCTATATGCGCCAATCGTTTCAAGTAAGAGGGCGGCAGCGCTTCTTTTAAAGACCTTTGCAAAAAGAGAAAACTCAGTACCAGATTTTATTGTAATTGAAGGTCATCAGGCCGGAGGACATCTAGGTTTTTCAGCTGATGATTTAGAAAATGATACATGCCAGGACAATCTAACAATCCTAAAGGAAGTCCTTGAGGTCGTTAAAACTTTTGAGGAGCAGTTTAAGAAAAAGATTAGAGTATTCCTTGGCGGTGGCGTATTTACTGGAAAAGATATGGCTGAGGCTATAAAAAACGGAGCTGATGGCGTTCAGATCGGTACAAGATTTATTGCAACAAATGAGTGCGATGCAGCAGATGCTTTCAAGGAAGTTTTAGTGGAGGCAAAGGAAGAGGACGTAAAGATTATTAAGAGTCCTGTTGGCATGCCAGCAAGAGCTGTCTACACTCCACTTTTGAAAAAATTGGACATGGGAGATAAATTTTTTGCAAAGAAATGTAACAACTGTTTAACAGCCTGTCCTAAGGGAGATAAGATTCCTTACTGTATCAGCCGTGCCTTGATTTCTGCGGTGGAAGGTAACAAGGAAGAAGGTTTATTTTTCTGTGGTGAAAATGTATCTAGGATTAAGGAGATAGTATCCGTCCATAATTTAGTAGAGGAGTTATTAAAGGACTGTCAATCGTAAATATATAGATTTATTATGGCTTATGTGATATATTTTAACTAGTTAAAAAAAAGAAGAAATATAAAACAACATTTGCTTATAATAAATCTAGGAGATGTGAAATATGGAATTTGGAACTCCAAATGCTTATGAAATTAAAACCTTTAAAAAGGATTTAATTCTATATAAAAAAATAACAATACTTTTGTTGAGTTTTCATGTTTATTTTTTAGTGTTGGCGTTATTAACTGGCTTTAATTATATAGTCATTATTAATGTTTTTAGCATACTTTTTTATTCAATTGCTTTTCCACTTTTAAAAGGAAGTAAGAAAAATATAATTATTTATTCGCATTTAATCATTTCTGAAATAATGCTACATATTTTTTTATGTACTCTTATTTTGGGCTGGGAAAGTGGATATCAGTATTGGTTGTTTTCTTTGCTTTGTTCATATTTATTCCCATATATCACACCAGATAGAACAAAAAAGGATAGTGTTAAAGATGCAATAGAACGAACAATGGTTATGTTTATTGAATTTGTAGTTTTATATATATTTACCCATTATTTTGAATTTCCTTTTACTAATGAATTAAGTAAAACAGGAAAAACAGTATTAAGTATTGGTAATGCATTTGCTGCTTTTGGAGCTATTGCATTGTTTACAGTTGCTTATACAAGACAGATGGAATATAAGTATTCAGTTTTACATAATGTAGCAGATTCAGATCAGCTAACGGGCTTGGGCAATAGATATTATATGAATGATTTACTTGTAAAGCTAGAGAGAAATAATGCAGAGAATACTAGTTATTCTGTAGCTATGTTAGATATTGATTTTTTTAAAAATGTTAATGATAGTTATGGTCATGACAAAGGGGATATGGTGTTAAAAGGTATTGCCTCTATTCTTACAAAGAACAGTTCAGATAATATAAAAGCCGGCAGATGGGGTGGCGAAGAATTTTTATTAATAGCAGATGGGGAAGTAGAATTTAGTGAATTTATTATTATATTAGAAAAAATAAGACATGAGGTTTTAAATACAGTTTTTGCATTTACTGATGAAAAACCTCCTAAACCCATTAAATGTACTATCTCAGTTGGAGTAGCAAAATATGAAGAAAACTTGTCTATTCCTGAGGTAATAAAACTTGCGGATACTAATCTTTATAAGGCAAAACAAAACGGAAGAAATCAAATAATTTATTAATAGTAAATTAGTATTTGAGATAATTGTATAATGTTCATAAAACATAGGGAAAACTTGTATATTATGTGAATATAATGTATCATAGCAATATGATAATTATGTGACAACTAAATATGATTATAATTTCTAAGTGAAATGGAGAGTGTTTTATGAATGCAAAAAATGAAACAAAGAAATTAGGAGAGAGCAAGAAGGTAAAAAGAAGTATAAGTACTACACTTTTACTTGTTATTTTACCTATTGTTACGGTAGGTATTCTAGGTATTATTCTATTTCTAAATCATCAGGCGTCATCTTCAATGTTAGAATTGTCCAAGAAAGATTTACAAGCAGAAACGGATGCGAATGCCAATATTTTAAGCACGCCTTTTAGAATGCTTATGTCTAAATTTGGACAGTATGCAGATACTCTAGAGACCGTAGAATTTGCAGATCACGATGCAATTAAAGAGTATGTAGAGCCTTCTGTAAATTATCAACCTGTTAAGAATTCAGGTATTTATATTGGTTTCCCAGATGATTCTTATATCTATGCAGATGGTACCGTTATGGATTCTAGTTGGTTACCAACACAGCGTGATTGGTACAGTTTTGGTATGGAAAATGATACATTTGAGGTTACTGAAGCTTATCAGGCATCAAGTGGTGGCCTTTGCGTTACATTTGCAAGAAGAATTGATTTATATGATGGAACAAAAGCAGTTATGGCGGTGGATGTATACTTAACAGAATTAAATGATGAAGTATCAGCACTTACACCTATGGATACAGGTAGATCTGCAGTTATTAATGAGACTCAGTTCCTTTCTTATACTGATTCTTCATTAAACGGTACAACGATTTCGTCAGTTAATAGTGATTATTTATCTGAATTACAGGAATTTGCTTTTGATGATAGTCAGACAGATGTAATAGAGCTTGAACATGATGATGGTTACAAGGTATATATGGCAAAGTGTACGATTCCAGGTTTGCCATGGGTAATTGTTTCTGTTGTTGCGGAAGATGATGTACTTGCTGCGTCGGTACATTTTAGAAATATAGCACTTATACTTATGGTTTTAGTATTAGCTTTAATTATAGCAATTGTTTTAGTTGCTATTAGAAGGATTATAGCTAAACCGGTAGGTGATTTAACAGATAGTATTCTTTCGGTATCTAACGGTGATTTTACTACTAAGATGCCAGAAAATAAGGGCGATGAAATTGGCCTGATAAGTACGGAGATGAGCAATTATGTAGATAAAATGCGAGATACCATTAGTGATATTATGAGTAAAGCAAATCAGTTGCTTAATGAGTCTGATACCTCGAAAGATGCAGCAAACTTCATGTCTAAAGAAGCTAGTGATCAGTCTGTTTCTATGAATCAGATTGAAGAGGCTATGGATGGTATTTCAAGAGCGGTTACTGAACTTGCACAAAATGCCACAGACCTTGCTCAGTCTATTGCAAATTTAACAGATAACGGAAATGAAACTAATGAAGTTATGTTAAATCTTGTAAAGCAGGCAGATATTGGACAAAAGGATATGGCAAATGTTGAACAGAACATGGATCGTATTACAGAGTCTATGAGCGAGATGAATGATGTTGTAAATGTGGTTAAAGAATCAGCTGATAAGATTAATGAAATCGTAAGAATGATTGATTCTATTGCAGAGCAGACAAATCTTCTTTCACTTAATGCAAGTATTGAGGCAGCAAGAGCTGGCGAAGCTGGTAAGGGCTTCGCAGTTGTAGCGGGTGAGATTGGTAATCTTGCATCTAATAGCCAGGATGCAGCTCAGGATATTGCAAAGATTATTTCTGAGATTACAAGTGAAGTTGATAAGCTTACTGATAAGTCTCAGAATAATATGGAAGCTATTGGAGAATCAAGCAATGCTGTTAAGAAGGCAGGAGAGAGCTTCTCTGTTATTATTAGTGAACTTGATAATGCCGCTAATATTATGCAGTCAATGATTACTCTTATGAATGATGTTAATGATATTGCATCTAATGTTGCAGCTATTTCAGAAGAGCAGTCAGCAAGTTCAGAAGAAGTTGTAGCTACTGTAGAAACACTTGTTGTTTCAGCTAATGATATTGCTGATAGAAGTAAGAGTGTATCTGATTCAGCTAACACAGTATCAGATTCGGCTAAGTCTATTAATAACTTGCTAGATCAGTTTACGATTGAGTAATATTTTCAAAAATAAAAATTCAATGATTAACTTTTAAAAGGCAAGTCGGAGAAATCCGGCTTGCTTTTAATTTCTATTTTGCCTATGATAGAATGAAAAAATAGTAGAAAAAAGTGAGGTTTGAACAGTGATATATATATTAATCGGTTTAGTTGTATTGGCTATTATTGTTTTTGTTTATAATAATTTTTTAAATAACGAAGCTAAAAGCGAAGTTGGAAAGCATAATAGAAATAGCTCAACAGTTCATCTAAATAAGCCCATTGATCAGTCTGATATTAGTCAGAATAGTGGTAAAATTAGATTAAACAGTAGTGCTTATTCACAGGTCCTTAATCTTAAAAGAGCAGGTAGAGTTGTGGAAGCAATTAAAATGGTAAGAGAATATACAGGAGTAAGTCTTGTGGAAGCTAAGGATTATGTAGATAGTTTATAAAGACTACCGCATGGTATAAGGCTTTGCGAAAAGTTTTCTTCTTAATGAGAAACACGAACTTCATAATCGAGAGATGCAGATTAGCGGTAAAATTTTATTGGGTCACGATGACCCAATAAATGACCCAATAAATGACCCCATTGGGAAGCATCAAAAGCGGTAAAGATATGCTGGAGTATGACACGGGTCGGTGGGCTTGTTATTGATATGATTAGATCTGCTTTTGGTTTTCTGAAAATAATAATTGCGGCTTGGTAATTGACAGAGGATCCGGAAAGCAATAAAATATAAGCACAAAGAAAAAGCGTGTGCTTTTGCGGAGCGGTATTGCAGAGATGTGATATGGCTCTATTTTTTTTCCTTGATGATGGAACGTATTATTTCGAGCTGCAGCAGTGGGAACCCACAGCATTCGTTTTATGGAATGTAAAAAGGATTGGATCGTCCTGCAAGTTTAGATGCGTTTTTAAAAGAACCATTATTTGATGGAAGAACTTTCTGGGAATGTGAAAAGGAAATAGAATGGGTAGACGAATAAAAAAATCCCCTTGGGCGCTACCAACACTCAAGGGGAAATATTTGAGGATACCTTAAGATGCATCCTAATGTTCCGCATCAGCATAAGATAACCTATGACGATAATGGAAAGATGCATAGAGATAGTTCAGATATGGAGGTAAAACAAATGAATTTAGATCAATTAAGAGAATATGTTTCTGAGGGACGTGAGATAGAATTTAAGTTCAATGGAAAAAAGTATTCTATAACGTATGGAGTGACTGACGGTAAAAACGTGATTTCATTCTGTGAGTTTTATCAGGAGACAACGGAAGTAGAGTCTGTTGATGAACTCATAAAAGTAGAGCGAGATGGAGTCACTGTGCTTCACATGTTGGAGTCAATTACAGAAAAGGATATTTGGATTTATTAAAAAGAATAATGGTGTGTTTTGGACAAGGCAAATCACTGGTTTGTCTTTTTTTTACATTCGAGGGTATAATGTAAGCATAGACAAAGAGAATAAAAAATCAGGATAAAGGCAAAGGTGTGGGGAGAAATCCTTAGTAGTAATGGACTACTAAGACTTAATGTGGTAGATTATTATCGATGAAAACAATATAATTTATTGCAATTTTTTCGCTTTATGAATATACTATATGTAACAGAGTTGCCCGAAGTCTTTTTGACATTGGGGACCAAGCTGAGACTTGTGCTCAGCTTTTTTACGTTAAGGAGAGGTTTTATGGATTTGAAAAAACCATTGACCTTCGATGAACAATTGGATAAGTTAGTAGACCATGGTATGATTATCATAGATAGATAGATAGAAAGCAAAAGATATTCAGAAAAAGATGCTATTGCTCATATGGTTGGTGTTGGAAGAGATACATTAGAAAATCATCTTTATTGTTTACAGAAATGATATTAATTTGGAGTTGATTGGTTTTCCAGAGAATTACTTGGAAATTATGAAGAATAATTTGTAAAATAAGAATAAACCACCACTTTTCGTTAGTAGTAATCTATGAAAAGTGGTTGTTTTTTATTTTCGAGCTGCAGCAGTGGGAACCCACAGCATCCGTTTTATGGAGTGCAAAAGGATTGGATCGTCCTGCAAGTTTAGATGCATTCTTGAAAGAACCATTATTTGATGGAAGAACTTTTTGGGAATGTGAAAAGGAAATGGAATGGGTTGACGAATAAAAAAATCCCATTGGGCGCTACCAACACTAAAGGGGACATATTTGAGGATACGAATACCCTCCAAACAAGTAAAATTACTACACGCATAATTGAGAGATTCGTTTATGAGACTTTTGAAAAGTGAGAGGATAATGTGTCATGAAAATAATTGATATGAGATTTGATTCCAATTTGATACAGAGTTGGATTGGAAAGTCGTTTGTTAAGTATAAGTGCGATACCTTTGAGTTTACCAATAGCGTGACGCAAATCGTCGGATTGTATATTGGTGATGAAGTGTACGCGCTTACAAATGTGCAAGAGACAGTGGATTATTTTGGGACTACTGATGATATGGCAGTAGCTAAATTATCAGTTACAGAGGATTCAATGATAAAGTCGGCGTTCAAGAATGTTGAAATGGTATCTACACCTGTAGGAGAAGAGATTACTTCGGTAAAGATGGTTAACGAACAGCAGACTATGGCGATTAACGGCGAACCTGCATATGAGGTTTGGCTTACGAGAGCAATTATTTTCGAAGTGGGTGGTCGCGAGATATCTTTTGAGAAGGATACAGTTCCGTTTTCCGAGGAAATAACAATTCAGAGAGGATATGATTTGATTGATAAAATCTCTGATAATGATGATTTCTTGCAAGAGTGGGATGAGGGGTATTCACCGGCGTATAAAAGAGAAGTGGTTGTAGTAAAATGATAAAGGAATGTGGACAATGCGCTATATTCCTTCCTTTTATACGAAAAATATTCGGGAAACAACAGAGTATTTGGAATTATTTTTAAGAAATCTTTTGCTAGGAGAAAAAAATGAACTGAAAAATAGATATCTTCATGTTAGATGGAAAGATGCAAAACAGGACATTCAGGGGATAAAACAGGACATTGGAAACTCGAAACAGGACATTCAGGAGATAAAACAGGATATTGGAATACCGAATGAGCTTAGTTCAAAGACAAAACAGCACATTCGAGATCTGTTTTGTGAATTTGGGTATGATAGATTTTTTGGAAGGTCAGATGTACAAAACATTCTTAGAATAACAGCATCTCCTTCATCTGCTTTATTAAAAAGAATGCTTGAATTGGATTTAATTTATCCAATGAAGGGAAAAGGCAAGGGAAAGTATCTTTTTAAGAATATGGAAGATAAGTAAGAGCGTTAACACCCGCAGCGATTCAAATAATCAGTGTAGGCATTTTTGTCTAAAATGATTTGATATGACTCATTTTGGGGAGGAAGATGGTGTTAATCTGAAAAATTTGAAGCTTTACAAACACTATAAAAGTTTTTTTAAAGGAGCCGAGCTATGATTAATGGTAATATTGACGATTTTGTTGAAAAACTCTTAGATGGTGAAGAGGTTATATACGTTTATCAGGGTAAAAAGTATTTTTCGCAAGGATATAATCTAGATGAC